>DASXLG010000150.1 GCA_036496425.1 Terriglobia bacterium
CCGCGGCCTGCCACCAATAGCCTTTCGGCTTCGCCAGCAGCTCATCGCTCAGCTCGCGGCCCATCAGCCGGAGAATGATGGTCTGCAGCACATCCTCGGCATCATCCGCGTTACCCGTGATCCTGAAGGCTGCGTTGTAAATCAGTTTCGAGTTCTGGCGGAAGAGTTCCTCGAGCTTCTCTTCCGCAGTCGTTGGTTTCGCTTTCACAGTTATGGTCGCCATATGGTGCACCCGCAGCCGGGCGCCGGCCAAACAGAACCGGCGCCCGGCTACCGGATTTAGATGACCATCCGGTTGACGGGATCGGACCAGTCGGTATAACCCAACATGCCGTAAGCACGAACCTGGATCGTGTAGGTTGTGCCGGGCGTCAGATTATTGAGCACCGCCGGTTTCCGGGCGTTGGGAATGGTGACCGTCGTCCATGGGGTGGGCGGCGTTTGGACCGTGCCGGCCGGCGCGTAATGGACTTCCACCATACGCGCTTTCGGCATCGATTTCACGCTGACCAGCAACTGGCCGGTGTTGCCCTGATCGACCGAGGAGATCGACGCAGGAAGCAACGGCTGTGGCGCAGTCCGGCTGTACGTGGCGGGTTTGAATCCGCTCGTCATGAACACGGCCATGTCTTCTTTACACGCAACCTCGACAAAATGCGCGAGTTGCTTCAAGAGACCGACCAGGACCTTACGCTGCTTCTCCCGTTCAGCTACCGCTTTCTTACTGTCGGCAGCCTGCGCGGCAGAGGCAATGTAGGTGTCGATCGCACCCTCCAACGTGGCGGGATCGACGGGAGCGCCGGTATAAACCGGATTGTTCGGCATCGCATCATGCACCTGCTTCGCCTGCAATACCAGTTCGGACGGCTTCATCCCGTTAAAGGCAAGGGACGCTTTGATTTCAGTAGACTTTGTTCCCATTGGGAACCTCTCTTTCTCCGGGCTTGACCCAACCCGGTGGGCTAAATGGTTAACGGTTTACATCGCTTGAGGCTGCGCGCTATCGCGCTTGCCCCTTGCGGGCCACGTGAAATAACAGGGGCCGGAGTTCCGGCAAGGAGAAGGTGGCGGTCTTTTTTCTCCCCCTACTTATATAACGCTGGAAACTGCCGATTTCCTGCATTGGCCTCAAATCTTTTTTCAGGCACCGCCAGATTTCGTGGAAATCAGCGCCCGAAAGCATGGAACAGCTTGCAGCTCTTCGGCTCACCTTCCCGAAAACATGGGACGTCTTCCACCTCTTCATCTCGCCTGCCCGAATAGGTGGGAGCGCTTCCAACTCTTCGGGTCGCCTTCCCGAAAACATGGAACGCCTCCCATCTCTTCGTCTCGCCGGCCCGAATAGATGGAACGCGCTCCAACTCTTCGGCTCACCTTCCCGAAAACATGGAACGTCTTCCATCTTTTCGTCTCGCCTGCCCGAATAGATGGAACGCGTTCCAACTCTTCGGGTCGCCTTCCCGAAAACATGGAACGCCTTCCATCTTTTCATCTCGCCTGCCCGAATAGATGGGAGCGCTTCCCACTCTTCGGCAGACCGTCCCGAAAACATGGAACGTCTCCCTTCTTCTCATCTCGCCCGCCCGAATAGATGGGAATGCTTCCGCGATACCGGAAATTCAGTTACTAATACTGGAAGTCGGTGGAATACGCGATCGGTGATGGATGATCAGCGGTATCCGAATATGGGCGGAAACAAAACGACCACGGCCGCCGCCCATACGGAGTACACAGGCAGATATGCAACCTGCCATCGTTCGAGGGCGCCAAACGGGCCGTTGTGACGCAGGAAGCGCAGATAGAGCCGCGCCGACCATGCAAGATTGACCAGCAGAATGAGATTTTCGCCGAGAGCCGCCACCCGGTTGGGAGAGAAGCCGAACTCGGAAATGCGGGCTGCGATCGCCGCAAGCGCCAGCGCATCGACGGCAAGCGCGCTACAGATCAGCACGAACTGCAGGCCATCGAACAAGTCCGGCGGTGCCTGGGGATCCCGCGCCGAGACTGCGTAAAGCACCAGTCCGACGACCAGGACCAGTAACAAATCAAAGCCGATGAGTACCTCTCGTTTCACATTGATGGGACTGCCGGTCCACGCCATCGTTGCCAGAAACGCCAGCAGCAGGACAGTGAACAGCGGTGTGAACAATCGGGTCAGCACTGGCGCCATGTTTTCAACGACACTCTGCTTGGCTTCCACAAGCCACGAACCGACGATGACGGCTCCCATTGCTCCGCAAGGAATCAACCAGCCCTGCGCCAGCCAATCGGCATTGACGTCGATGGCCCTGAACATCATCAGGGTGAAGCCCGTGAGCACGCCGCCGCCGAGTCCGATGAGGACGTAATAGATGGCCAGTTCGCCGGAGAACCGGACAAAGTCCATGCGCCTTCCGACATTTGAAAACCGGCGGCTTCCGGCATACGCAAAGCCGACGGCCAACCACAGACTGATGGGAAGATGCAGGACTGTCAACGCTTCCGTGTCGCCGCCTGGCCGGAATGGAAACGCATTGGCAAAAACCGCCGCGATCGCGAACGGCACGGCCAGCCACAGGCTGCGTACGCCGTTCGACCATCCGCGCTTCCAAACGAAGTAAACCGTCAGCAGTGGCAACACGAACAGGCTGATGTTTCTCGCGTAGAACGGCCCGTCACCACCGCGAAGCCGAAGGCCGAAAAGCTCCGGTACTTTAATGGCCACCGCTGCAGCGATGGCAAGGCTCAGAACGACGAGTATCTCGCGGGAATTCCTGGCCATCCCCTCCGCTGTATCGGAAGGAAGGACCAACTGCTTCCACAATCGTTCGGAGTGTTCTCGTGCGAATTCGCGGGATAATGCGTCAAGACTCCCGATTCGCTTGACGGCAACCAGGAAAGCCTCCTCCTCCGACAAGCCGGCACTCACGAGTCCTGTCAGCAGGTCGCGCAGGTGCCCCTCCAACTCCTCCACATCGGAGCCGTTGATGGCCTGACGGCGGCGCAGATAGGCCCGCCATTGCGCAATCTGCCCCTCGATCGTCTGGTGATCGGCGCCGGTCGTCATACGGTTCGCACCTTCATCCAAATCCCCCGCAGCGTATCGTCGACGACCTCCCACTGTTTCCGCTGCACCGCAAGCTGAGCTCGGCCCTCCCTGGTGATGCGGTAGTACTTGCGCCGGCGGCCGGTGTCGGCCGCGCGCCATTTCGACGCGATATACCCCTGGCGTTCGAGCCGGTGCAGGACGGGATAGAGCATGCCGTCGGTCCACTGCAGATGGCCTCCCGACAGCTCGGCGACGCGTTTGATGATGGCGTAACCGTAACTGTCACCTTCGGCGAGAATGGCGAGCACGAGAGGAGTCGCTGAAGCGGCGACCAGGTCCTTGCTGGTTTCCATACGTAGCATCTTTATACATTGTAGTGCTATGCATGTCAATCCTCAGCCTTTTATCGTACCGCTGGACATCCTTCGCCGTATCGAGTCATAGTTTTCCTATGAAAAACCGCTTCTATCTTGTACTGATCGTGCTGGCTTTGGCGGGGGCAGGACCGGGTTCCGCCGACGAAGGGATGTGGACGTTCGACAACCCGCCGCTGAAGCAGCTCAAGGACAAATACAATTTCACGCCGACGCAGGAGTGGCTGGATCACATCCGGTTATCGAGTGTCCGCTTCAACGACGGCGGTTCAGGCTCGTTCGTCAGCCCGAACGGCATGGTGATCACCAATCACCACGTCGCTTTCGGACAGCTGCAGAAGCTCTCAACGCCGCAGAAGGACTACGTAAAGGACGGTTTTTATGCCCGGACTCAGGCGGACGAGCTGAAATGTCCCGATCTCGAGTTGAACGTCCTGATTTCAATGGAAAACGTGACGGCCCGGATTCAAGGCACCGTCAAGCCCGGCATGTCGGCAAAGCAGGGCCTCGACGCCCGCAAAGCCGAGCAGGCGAAGATCCAGAAAGACAGCCTCGATAAGACAGGCCTGCGGTCCGATGTGGTGTCGCTGTATCAAGGCGGCGAATACTGGCTCTACCGTTATAAGAAGTATACGGACGTGCGGCTCGTGTTCGCTCCGGAGCAGCAGACCGCTTTCTTCGGCGGCGATCCGGACAACTTCACCTATCCCCGCTTCGACATCGACTTCGCGGTCCTGCGCGTTTATGAAAACGGCCGGCCCGTTCAAAGCAAGGACTATCTCAAGTGGAACACGCGCGGCGCGGCGGACGGCGATCTGGTGTTTGTGTCGGGTCATCCTGGATCGACAGAGCGCGGCTTGACCGTGGCTCAACTCGAAGCGGATCGCGATACGGTTTATCCCATGCGCCTGTCGCGCTATAAGCGGGAACTGGTGGCCCTGCGCTCCTACTCGGCCCGCGGCACCGAGCAGACGAGGCAGGCGGCCGACGAAATATTCGGACTCGAAAACACCGTCAAGGCATTTACCGGCGAGTACAACGGATTGATGGATAAAGCGCTGCTCGATAAGAAACGGAAAGAAGAATCCGAGCTTCGCGCCAAGGTTTCGGCCAACGCGGAGTGGCGGCGCGATTACGGCGATGCCTGGGACAAAATCGCACTGGCGACAAAGAGGCAGGTCGAGCTTTCGAAGCCACAGCAATACCGTTCGATCAGCACGGCATCGAACCTCGCCTCGATGGCACGGCAGATTGTCGTTTACGCCGCCGAAATCAAGAAGCCCGACGGCCAGCGCCTGACCGGATATCATGACTCGCAATTGGAATCACTGAAGTTCTACCTGCTCTCGCCGGCGCCGATTTATCCGGAATTTGAACAGGCGCTGTTGACGTTTTCCCTGCAGGATTCGCTCGATCAGCTGGGGCCGAACGATCCCTGGGTGAAGGCGATACTCAACGGCCGCACACCGGCGCAAGTCGCGTCGGATGTGATCAAAGGAACAAAAATGGCAGACCCCGCATTCCGCAAGATGCTGGTCGAGGGCGGTGAGGCGGCGGTCAGCGCTTCGACCGATCCGCTCGTCATACTCGCGGTGAAGGCGGATCCCTTTTTCAGGGAGACTCGAAAGCTATACGAAGACACCGTGGAATCCGTCATCACGCCGGCAAGCGAGAAGATTGCGAAGGCCCGCTTCGCAATTTACGGGAAGTCGGTTTATCCCGATGCGACGTTTACTCTTCGCCTGGCGTATGGAACTGTGCAGGGTTATCCGATGAATGGGACGAAAGCGCCTTCGAAGACGACGTTCTATGGACTCTACGACCGTTCTGCGAGCTTCGACAATAAGCCGCCATTCAATCTGATGCCCCGGTTTGCCGAGCGCAAGGACCGGATCGATATGGCGACTCCGCTGGATTTCGTGGCGGCCGCGGATATTATCGGCGGCAACTCAGGGTCGCCGGTGATTAATAAGAACGGCGAGTTTGTCGGCATTATCTTTGACGGCAACATCGAGAGCCTTACCGGCAACTTCGTTTACATCGAAGAGTCGAATCGTGCGGTTGCCGTGCACAGTGCAGCGATTATCGAAGCGCTGAGGAAGGTGTATGACGCCGCCAGCGTGGCGAATGAGCTGGAGGGGAAATAAGCCGCAGATGGCGCGGATGCCGCAGATAAGGGCCGCATCTGCGGCATCCGCGCCATCTGCGGCTAAAAAATACGAAACGATTGGGGTTGTACCGAATCGAACTGCATAAGCCTCCCTGTCACGGGATGTCGGAAATCCAGATGGGCGCCATGCAGCGCCAGCCGCCGAATCGGATTTGTCCGACTACCATAGTTCTTATCACCCACAATGGGATAGCCGTTCTCCGCCAGATGGACGCGAATCTGATGTTTCCTTCCGGTTTCAAGCCTCACTTCGACGACGGTGTTCTTCGCATTTCGCTTGAGTACATGCACGTGCGTCACAGCGAGCTTTCCCATCCTGGTGTTTTTAGTCGAATAAACCCGGTAGGCTGCGTTCTCCGTTAAATACGAACGAATGGTGAAATCATCCGCCTTTACCCGGCCTTCCACCACGGCGACATAACGCCGGCCGGCGGTGTGCGCCTTAAATTGATCCTGGAGATGTTCTTTCGCATTGGGACTCTTGGCGAAAACCAGCAGACCCGAAGCCTCGCGGTCGAGCCGGTGAACGATGAAGAGTTGATCCGGCGGTTTTTTGGAATTCAGATAGTGCCGCAATATTGCGTATGCCGTCTTAGACCGCTCGGTGTCTGTCGCCATCGTCAGCAGCCCTTCCGGCTTGTCGACGACAATCAGGCTGTCATCCTCGAACACGATTTTCAGGTCCGTCATTATGCCTTCGGAATCAGGTGAACGGCCGACGCTTTGAAAACCGCAAACACTTCGGAACCCGTCACAATTCCGAGGTCGGCGATGGCCTGGCGCGTCACCAGCGCGACGAGCTCGAAGCCGACGTCCATAACAACCTTTGTCAGAACGCCTGCAGGCACAACATCGCAGACGTGGCCCTGCAGGTGATTTCGCGCGCTGCTTTGCTCCGCCCGTCCTTTCTCCAAAGTCACGTCTTCGCCACGGATGCAGACGTAGAAGTCGGAAGCATCGACGGGAGTATCCGCCGATGCGAGAACGGCCGATCCGACCTGCAGCATCGCGATTCCTCCATCCCGGCGTTGGATGCGCCCAGGAACAACCGTGTCGACGCCGGCCGCGGCGGCCACCTCGGTATGCTGCGGCCGTGTCAGGACATCCTGCGGAGATCCGGTTTGCAGGACGCGTCCACCGCTCATCACAACCATGCGATCGCCGAGTGTCAGGGCGTCCACCCAGTCGTGCGTCACCACGATGGCCGGGATTCCTAATTTCCTCAGCGTCTGCAAAAGCTCGGACCTCACGTGCTCGCGTGTTGCAGCATCCAGGGCGGACAAAGGCTCGTCCAGAAGCAGCAATCGCGGCTTTCGGGCGAGCGCCCGAGCCAGGGCGACGCGCTGCTGCTGTCCGCCGGATAGTTCGTCCGGCCAGCGATCGAGCAGTCCGTCGACCTGTAATGTCGCGGCGATCTGCTCGATCGCTGCCGGAGAACGCTTGAGGGAATAACCGATATTTTCCCGGACGCGAAGGTGCGGAAACAGCGCGTAATCCTGAAACAGGTAGCCGACGGGCCGCTTCTGCGGTGGAACATGCGTCCAGTCGGTACCGTCAAATTCGACCCGCCCGGAATCGATGCGCTCGAGGCCCGCGATGCATCGGAGAACGGTGGTTTTTCCGGCGCCGGACGGTCCGAATAAAATCGTGATCGAGGCACTGTCTGCAATCCGCAGCGACGCTTCGATGCGCGGCCCACGTTCAAACTGCCTGACGATGTCGGCGATCAGAAGCAAAGAACCACACCTTTCGATTGAGCCCGTAGACAACGGAAAGAATGACGAAGGAGAAGAAAAGCAACACGACAGATGTGACCGCAGCCGACGAGTAGTTCAATGCCTGCACCTGGTCGTAGATATCCATCGAGAGCGTACGGGTAACTCCGGGGATGTTCCCGCCAACCATCAACACCACTCCAAACTCGCCGAGCGTGTGCGCAAAACTCAGGATGATGCCGGTCATCAGGCCGGCCCACGACTGCGGAATGATGACTCGAAAAAACGTCTCCCTGTTGGACGCTCCAAGCATCCATGAGGCCTCGATGTACTTCCGGTCGACGGAACCGAAGGCGGCCGCGGTCGGCTGCACAGCAAAAGGAAGACTGTAGAGGACCGACGCCACAACCAGTCCCTGAAATGTAAACGGCAAACCATGACCGGCCAGCGTCTCATACCAGCGGCCGATGGGACTGCGCGGCCCGAGCGCTACCAGGACGTAAAATCCCAGCACGGTCGGCGGCAAAACCAGCGGCAGTGCGACCACCGCTTCAACGATGAATTTCCATCGCCATTTCGAGAATGCTATCCAGTAACTGATCGGCAATCCGATGATCGCGAGGATTAAAGCAGTAAGCGAGGCCAGTTCCAGGGTTGTGGCGAAGGCTTGCCAGTTCATAGTTAAAACAAGAAGAAAAAACTCAACGTCAACGCGGCTTGTGAGCGACCCCCTGCCGTGCCTTCGGCACGGCTGTCCCCCTTTCTAAGGGGAACAGCAAACTCTCCCCCTGATACAGGGGGAGAGCCGGGCGCGAAGCGCTCGGCAGGGGGTCGCTCATGACGACTTTCCGTGCAAAGCCGTCTTGTTATCATTCCACTTTGAAGCCATACTTCTCGAAGATCTTTCGAGAAGCTGGAGACTGCAGCCACAGCTCAAAGGCCTTCGCTTCGGCCCCACCGTGCTTCAAAAGCACAGCGCCTTGTTCGAGACGCGGATAGAGATTCTGAGGAACCTGCCATTGACGGCCGCCCGCCATCGGCTCGGAGGAAGCAAGCGAGTGAGCGATAATCCCAACGTCCGCGGCGCCGGACTGAACGAATTGCGCGGCCTGCGAAATGTTTTCCCCGAAAACGAGCTTGCTCTTGACCCGGTCATACACCGCCGCAGCCTTCAACGCAGCCTCGGCGGCGCGGCCGTAGGGAGCGTGTTCCGGATTCGCGATCGAGATCTTTTTGACCTTCGGATCCAGCAATGCCTGCATCCCGAGTGTTTCGATCTTCAAAGGCGAACTTTTCGGCACCCAGAGGACGATCGAACCGATCCCATATATAAAGGTAGAGCCGGGCACCGCCTGACCGCCCTTTTCGAGCTGCTTCGGATAATCAATATCGGCGGAAAGGAAGACGTCAAAAGGGGCTCCGTTCTGGATCTGGGTAAAGAAGTTTCCGGAGGATCCCAGCGTCAGCCGGACCTCGTTTCCAGTCTGCTGCTGGTACGCTTGAACGATCTCTTTGATCGGAAAACTCAAGTCGGAGGCCGCCGCGACATTGATTGCAAGTGCAAGAATCGAAAGGATCGAGAGGCCCATACTTGGCCAGACTGTAGCACAGAACCGTGAAATCCAGGGACAGGTCCCGATTTTCGGGTTAAAATTCTAGGCTCGATAGAGTCATTGAGGTTGCCTGGAATGCCCACCTGGAAAGAAAAACTCGCTGGTCGTATGGACCCGCAGATTGCTGAAGAAGTCGATGTTTTCGAGACACAAATCGCGCTGCGCAAAGCCGGCAAAATGGACGAAAAAGTCTTTGCCGAAACGCGGCTGCGGCGGGGTTGTTACGGCCAGCGTTACGACAATGGACATCGCCATGACGGAGTCCGTACCCAGCAGCTCGAGTTTCCAAGCGATCTGACGAAAGGGCCGGAAACCTTCTGGGACGCGCCGGGCATGCAGCGCATCAAGATTCCTTTTGGCGGGTTGAATCCGGACCAGTTGGATACTCTGGCGGAGCTCGCTGAGGAATACTCCGACGGCATCCTTCACGTGACGACACGGCAGGATTTTCAGCTGCACTATGTCCACATTGAAGACACGCCAAACATCATGCGGCGTCTCGCTGCCGTGGGAATTACGACTCGCGAAGCGTGCGGCAATTCGGTCCGCAACGTCACCGCCTGTCCGATTGCCGGTGTATGCCGGAGTGAATCATTTGATGTAACGCCCTACGCGAAGGCTGCCGCAAAATTCATGCTCGGCCATCCCGATGCGCAGGGCTTCGGACGCAAATTCAAGATCGCCTTTTCGGGATGCCGGGAAGAAGCCTGCGGCCTGACCAGCTTGCACGATGTGGGCTGTATTGCCGCCACTCGCAGCGAGAACGGCAACGAAAAACGTGGATTTGAAGTTTACGTAGGGGGCGGCCTGGGCGCCGTCCCGCAGCAGGCCAAGCTGATGAATGACTTCGTCGCCGAAGACGAATTGCTCCCGCTGATACAGTCGATCGGCCGTGTCTTTGCGCGCCTGGGGGAGAAAAAGAACCGGGCGGCCGCGCGTTTGAAGTTTCTGATCACGAAGCTGGGACTCGACGAGTTCCGCCGGCTGGTCGATGAAGAACGGAAGATCTTGCCCGCCGATTCGCGGTGGTCGAGCTACATTCCGGATGTCGCGCGATACCAGGAATCTCCGAAACATGGCCCGACGCATCTGAACGGCCAGCAGCGGCCTGAAGGATTCGAGAAGTGGCACCTGACGAATGTCTATCGCCAGCGCCAGGAAGGTTACGCGGCTGCCGCAATCACGCTTCCGCTTGGCGATCTGACGGCTGCGCAGGCGAGGCAGGTCGCCAACCTCGCTCGCCGGTTTACGGGTGACAATCTTCGGACGACGGTCGAACAGAACATTCTCCTGAGATGGGTTTCGGAAGCGGATCTGCCGGACCTGTACCGCGAACTCGGGCGCGCCGGATTGGGAGAACCCGGAGCGGGCACCATTCTCGACGTGGTGGCGTGTCCTGGAACGGATACCTGCAAGCTCGGCATCGCTTCGTCGCGCGGGCTGGCCGGAGAAATCCGCTCCCGGCTGTCGGAGCGGCTGTTTGCGCTGGACGAGTCGGTCCGCAATCTTCATATCAAGATCAGCGGCTGCTTCAATTCGTGCGGGCAGCATCACATCGCGGACCTCGGATTCTATGGAACCAGCCGGACGATCGCGAATCGCAAGATTCCGCACTTCCAGGTGGTGCTCGGCGGAAAATGGCAGGACAACGCGGGAGCGTACGGCCTTGCGATCGGAACGGTTCCTTCCAAGCGGGTGCCGGACGTCATCGACAGCATCACCGCCCGGTACGTTCGCGAACGCAAGGGAACCGAAACTTTCCAGGCTTTCATCAAGCGCATCGGAAAGCAGGAATGCCGCGCGATGATCGAGCCGTTCATGGAAGTGCCGGCGTACGAAAAAGACCGCTCGATCTATTCCGATTGGGGCGATCCGCGCGAGTTTACGATCGGCGACATGGGGGTAGGCGAGTGCGCCGGCGAGGTCATCTCGGTAAGTCAGTTCGATCTTGCCGATGCCGAGCGGCTGGTGTTCGATGCCCAGCTTCAGCTGGAACACGAAAATTACACACAGGCCGATTCCCTGGCCTATCGCGCAATGACGCAGGCTGCGATGGCTTTAGTCAAAACGCAATTCATCGATGTCGGGGACAATGCCGATGTCATCGTCGCCGAATTCCGCAGCCGTTTCTTCGATACCGGCCTGCTGGGAGACCGGTATGCCGGAAACAAATTTGCCGAATACCTGTTCCGGCGGCACGACTCGCCGCCGCAGGAGCACACGATCGATCAGGCGCACCGCATCATCGAAGAAGCGCAACTTTTCATCGAGGCAACCTACGCGTGTCATGACTCACTGGCGGAGCGAGGCGCGAGAGGTATGGTTGTCGCTCCTGTGCACTCAGGGAAGGCGGCTGGAAAGCTTTAATGGAATTACACCGCCTGGGGGTCAAGTTTTTCGCCTCTGATCCCGCATCGATTCATCTCGAAGATCTGATACCGGTCTTTCACGGCTGGATTCAGAGGCAGGTTATTCCTGGTCATGTTCTCATCGACGTCCATGACTACAGCCATATTCAGAACGGGCCAGGCATTCTGCTGGTCGCGCATGAAGGCAATTTCAGCCTGGATATGTCCGATGGCCGGCCCGGACTGTTTTATTACCGGAAGACGCCGACAGCGTTGCCGGCCACCGAGCACATTGCAGCCATTGTGAAATCAGCAGTCCAGGCCTGCGCGCTGCTGGAGAAAGACGCAAAGGTCGCGATCAAAATGGATGAGGGGCTGGTCATCGCGAATGACCGGCTGGAAGCGCCGAACGATGAGGCCACACTTGCGGAGCTGAAACCGGCGGTCGCGGCGGCGCTGCAACAGGTATTTCCGGGAGCGGCATTCAACCTCAGCCGCGCGAACAGTGATCCCAAAGAGCGGCTGGCGATAACAGTTCAGCGGGTGTAACGTAACCGCCATTTTAACATGGTGTGTGAGCGACCCCCTGCCGTGCCTTCGGCACGTCTGTCCCCCTGTATCAGGGGGACAGCTTAGTGTCCCCTGATATTCTCCGATTTTTTACTTGCCTTCAAATCGGCCGGGGACCTGCATCAGGGGGGACAGTAACTGTCCCCCTGATAAGGGGGACAGACGCCGCGAAGCGGCGGCAGGGGGTCGCTTACGACGAATTGTCAGCCTTTGTATCTCGGGTAGGTCCCCAGCACCCGCACTGTTTTCGCCTGCGACCTCAATTCTCCCAGCGCGTCGACGATCGCGGTCGAATCCGGTCGGCCAATCAAGTCGAGGTAAAACACATACTCGAACGGCGAGCCGCGCAAAGGCCGGCTTTCGATCTTCGTGAGGTCAATCCGCCTCTCGGCGAACGGCCGCAGCGAGTGGTACAGCGCTCCCGGCGCATTACCGACACCGAAAACGATGGTGGTTTTGTAATCGTTGCCGGATGTCACCGGCGGAGCCTGGGACTCGGAAGGAGTAATCAGCAGGAATCGGGTGTAGTTCTCCAGGTGATCCTGGATTGCCTCCGCCAGAATCACACCGCCATAGACGTCCGCCGCCCGGCGCGTGGCAATGGCCGCCGCATCCGGCCGGGCCTGTTTGATAACGATCTCCACAGCGCCGGCCGTATCGTACTCGGGAACAGGCTGGATCTGCGGGTGTTGCCGGAAGAATTTCTCGCATTGTTCGAGGGCCTTCGGATGAGACAGAGCCCTCCGCAGATCCTCGAGGCCGACTCCGGGCGGAGCGATGAGTTGAAAAAGGATATGCCGCACCGTCTCGCCAACTATCTTCAGATCATGCTCGAAAAGCAGGTCGTAACAGGCATGGATGGTTCCGGCCAGCGTATTCTCGATCGGCACGACTCCATACCGCGCTTCGCCCCGCGTCACAGCCTTGAAAACGTCTTCAAGCGTGGTTCTGGGCAGGAGTTTCGCCGAGGCCGAAAGCAGGTCGATACACGCATCTTCACTGTTCGAGCCGCGGGTACCCTGATATGCGGCGTCGTAAGGGAGCGGTCCGGTCGTCATTGCTATAGGTTAATATACAATTTCGCCATGGCAGGACCGCTCGAAAATATCAACGTCGCTATTCTGGAGCATCGCTTTACCAGGGAGTTCTCGGCGTTATTCGAGAAACTGGGTGCCAAAGTCTACGCCTGCGCGCTGCTTGAAGAAAAGCCCGTCGAAAATCGCGAGGAGCTGCAGACGTTCATCCGGCACGTTCTTGGCGGCAGCCTCGACATGATGATCTTCCTGACGGGCGTTGGCGCGAGATTCCTGATCGGCGAAGCCGAATCCATGGGTGCGAAAGACGACTTTCTCAGCGCACTCGGCAAAGTTACGATTGTTGTCCGGGGACCGAAGCCTGTCGCGGCGCTGCGGCAGTTTGGTCTGCGCGCCGATGTAACGCCGCAGAATCCCACGACGGAGGGTGTGATCGAAGCGCTGCAGACACAGAATCTGCGCGGACGGCGGATCGGCGTCCAATTGTACGGAACACCGAATCCGCAGCTGGTTGGCGCGCTGGAAGCAAAGGGCGCGACGGTGACTCCGGTTCAGGTTTACGCCTATGGCGCGGCGGCGGATTCCGCAGCCGTTAATGAATTCATTGGCCGGATCATCGACGGCCAGATCGATGTGATCGCGTTCACCAGCGGGCCGCAGGCGGCAATGCTGTTCGACTTTGCCGCGAAGATGGGCACAGAAGCGACGCTGGCAGCAGCGTTGCAATCCCGTGTGGCCGTCGCTTCGATCGGAGAAGTCACCACGCGGGCGCTCGAAGCCCGGAAGATCACTCCGCAAATCGTGCCGGAGCAGTCGAAGATGGCGGCCCTGGTGCAGGCCGTCCGCGAACATTTTGAAGCGAAGGCGTAGCCGGGAAAACATCATGTTTTACCCTATTTATCTGAACCTCACCGGCAAGCGCGTCGTCGTGATCGGCGGCGGGGAGGTCGCGGAACGGAAGATCGAGCCGCTGCTGGACGCTGGTGCAAGCATCAACGTGGTGAGCCCGGAGGTTACGTCCCGGATACTAACGCTGGCCGGTGAAAAGCGTATCGAGCTTCACCAAAGGCCGTTTCGGGCTGGTGATTGCGCGGGCGCAACACTGGTTTTGTGCGCAACGGACGACGGCGCCGTCAGCCGTGAGGTCTTTGAACAGGCTCGCACAACCGGTGCGCTGGTCAACACCGCGGATCAGCCGGCGCTCTGCGATTTCATCATGCCTGCTGTCGTCCGCCGCGGGGATATTGCCATTGCGATTTCGACTTCCGGTACCAGCCCCGGGCTGGCCGCCCGATTGCGGCAGAAGATCGCACGGCTCATCGGTCCCGAATACGGGCGGCTGGCGCAGCTGCTCTCCGAAGCGCGGCCCCAGATCCGGCGCCAGATCCCGGGCGAGAAGGAACGCAAGGCGCTCCAGTACCGGATTCTCGATTCGGATATCATGACGTATCTGAAAGAGAACGATATTGAAGGCGCCGAGCGGCGGCTGCGCGAGATCATTGAGTCATGACCCATCCGGGGATGGTCTATATTGTCGGCGCCGGGCCGGGAAATCCGGATCTCATTACGGTGCGCGGGCTCATGTGCCTGCGCGAAGCCGACGTTGTGCTGCACGACCGGCTGATCGACCTGCATTTGCTCGAAGAAGCCAGGCCCGATGCCGAAATCATCAATGTCGGTAAGGAATGGGGCGAAGAAGACCTTCAACAGGATTACATTCACCGGGTGATGATCGAGAAGTCGCGGCAGGGCAAAACCGTTTGCCGTTTGAAGGGAGGCGATCCTTTCGTCTTTGGCCGCGGCGGCGAAGAGGCGCGGGCGTTGTCGGAAGCAAATGTACCGTTCGAGGTCGTGCCGGGTGTTTCCAGCGCGATTGCTGTGCCGGCTTATGCCGGAATCCCGGTAACGGATCGCGATCATGCACATTCGTTCATGGTGATCGCGGGGAGCCGCTCTCATGATCTGCATTCTCCCGAATGGGGCGCGGCCGCAGCGCTCGCACGCGCCGGAGGAACAGTAATTGTGCTCATGGGTCTGGCACGGGTTTCAGCCATTGCCGAAAGCCTGCTCGCCGCCGGTTGCCCTCCGAAATTGCCGATTGCTGTGATCTCCAAAGGCAGCTACCTGATTCAGGATTGCCGCGTTGGAACTCTCGCCGGAATCCCGGACCAGACCGGAAACCTGTCCGGCCCCGCTACTATTGTGATTGGAGAGGTGGTGGCGTTGCGCAACCGGGTCCAGTGGATGGAGTTCGCCACCAAACTCGGCGCGGAATGACACTCGGCGGACCGGCTGTGGCCATCATGACGGGCGGTAAAGCCGACCTCATGATAAAATTCCCTTCTTTGCTCTTATGAAAATGCCCGATCTAGAATCAGCGCCCTCTTTAGATTTCATACGGACCCGTGTCGCCGAAGACGTGAAAGCCGGCAAGAACGGCGGCCGCGTCCACACGCGATTTCCGCCCGAGCCGAACGGCTATCTTCACATCGGCCACGCCAAATCGATTTGCCTCAATTTCGGCGTTGCAGCGGACAACAACGGCCTTTGTAATCTTCGATTCGACGACACCAATCCCAGCAAAGAGAGCGTCGAGTACGAAGAATCCATCCAGCGGGATGTGCGGTGGCTCGGCTTCGACTGGGACGGCCGGATGTTCTACGCGTCGGACTATGCCGAGAAGCTCTACGAATATGCGATTCATCTGATCAAAGACGACAAGGCATACGTGGACAGCCTCACCGCCGATGAGATCCGCGAATATCGCGGCACTTTGACGGAGCCGGGCAAAGAAAGCCCTTACCGCCACCGCCCCGTGGCCGAGAACCTGGATCTTTTCGAACGGATGCGCGGCGGTGAATTCGAAGATGGGAAGCATGTTCTGCGGGCAAAGATCGATATGGCGTCCGGCAATATCAATATGCGGGATCCCGTATTGTTCCGGATCATGAACGTGCAGCACTACCGGCAGGGTTCGAAGTGGGTGATTTATCCGATGTACGACTACGCGCATCCGATCTCGGATGCGCTCGAGGGAATTACGCACTCTCTCTGTACGCTGGAGTTCGAAGATCATCGTCCCTTGTACGACTGGTGCCTGGAGAATCTGCCGGTTCCGGTGCGGCCTGCTCAAATCGAGTTCGCGCGCCTGAACCTGAGCTACACGGTGCTAAGCAAGCGAAAGCTGCTGACGCTGGTAACCGAAAAAACCGTCAACGGATGGGACGATCCTCGAATGCCGACCCTGAGCGGGCTGCGGCGGCGCGGCTACACTCCGGAAGCGATACGCAATTTCTGCGACGCGATCGGCGTCGCCAAACGCGACGCGATCGTGGACGTCGCCCAGCTCGAGCACGCGATACGGAACGACCTGAACAAACACTCCGCGCGTGTTATGGCTGTTTTACGCCCATTAAAGGTTGTCATTGAAAACTACCCTGAAGGGCAGACGGAAGAGCTCGACGCCGTCAACAATCCTGAAGATCCTTCGGCCGGCACCAGGAAAGTGCCGTTCAGCCGCGTCCTCTACATCGAGCAGGATGATTTCCGGGAAAATCCGCCGAAGCAATTCTTCCGTCTCGCTCCCGGGCGTGAAGTTCGGTTGCGCTACGCATACTTCATCACCTGTAAAGAAGCGGTGAAAGACTCAGCTGGAAATATCGTCGAGCTTCGCTGTACTTACGATCCTGCGACCCGAGGCGGCGATGCTCCTCCGGGGCGTCCGTCACCCAAGGCCACGCTGCACTGGGTCTCTGCGGAGCACGCACTTTCTGCGGAAATCCGCCTGTATGACCGTCTCTTTAACGAAGAGCGTCCCGGCAACGATTCGCCGATCAATCCGACTTCGCTCGAAATCCTGAAGTCGTGCAAGGTCGAGCCGAGTTTGAAGGCGGCGAAAACTCTGGACCGGTTTCAGTTCGAGCGACAGGGATATTTCTGCGTCGACCCGGACACGGCTCCGGAGCAGATCGTGTTCAACCGCACGGTAACACTGCGCGACACCTGGGCGAAGATCGAAAAGTCTTTGAAAAAGTAAAGTTCATGGCGTCATGGTTCGAGCGTGTACGCTCGTGGGACATTCGGATCTGGGCTTCGATTGGGGCGTCGCTGCTGCTGATTGCCGGCGTGATGTGGACGATTCCCTTCACTCCGGACGCCACCAACTTCACCTTCGATACGACCCGGCGAGACGTCACCAATGCCCGGATGATTGAAATGGGTCAGCCGGTAAACGGCCAGCTGGTCGACGGCAGCGATACCGATTTCTACCGGATTCCTCCTCTCCAAAGCAGTGTTCAGCTGGATCTCCATATGGCGAACGAATCGCCCAGGCTGATTCCCGCGCTGCGGGTCTACGACTCGACAAAGAACCTGGTTATCGAGAAGAGCAAAGAGTACCTGAAAAAGCCGGGAGCCAATCTCGATTGCAGCTTTCTGGCGCAGTCGGATCGCACCTACTACGTTCAGATCCTGAGCCAGCGCAATACCATCGGCGCATACGCGTTGACTGTCAGCGCGCGAACTCCATGAGAGCCTTCTTTGCTGCCCTGTGTTTGATCGCGCTTGCAACTGCGGGAATCGGGCAGACTGAAGATCCTCCCTCGCCGACACGGGTTCCATTCACGCCGGAACCCCGCGAATTGCAATGGAGAATCGGATTCGACCTCGGCAACGCGACGGTTCTGGAAACGCCGGAACTCAATCCCAATCAGGATTACCGGGGCGCAGTTGGCGTCGCCGATCGTATCCTTCCTGATCCGCTCTTGGGCTGGGGCCTGGGTCTGTTGCCGTACGCCAGACTCGAAATTGCGTATTCCCAGCTGTTAAACCCACGTGAGTGGACCGTTCTCGATCTGCAGAACAAGGTAATCCGTAAAAGCTTTCAGCTGATCGGCGTGTTTATGGGCACCCGAATGACGACGACCGAGGGCGGATATCACCTGGTTTCAGCGGCGATAGCACCACGGGACCCGTTTTTCGGTGTTCGAAAGGAACCGTCGCCCGAAACGCTCGTGGTCGGTTTTGCCGGGCGCGCCAGGGGACGGCTGCAATTGCGGACAAAACTGTCCGAAACGAAATGGGCAAACTCTTTGCCGGCTGAAGATCCTGCGGACATGCCCGCGGGCTATGGGAACGCAAAACAGCTGCTGGATGACGGCACATCCGGCGTCATGCGATACCTCTACGGCACATCTATCGAAGCCATGGTTCGCGGCCGGTTGAGCAAGCTCTGGCTCTTGAACTACAGCAATCCCGATACGACGATGGGCACACACCCCTGGGGTATCTTCATCGAAGACGGATCGCAGATTCAGCCGCTCTACATTTTCAAACCGGAGGGGAAGGGAGCCTCTTACGTCGCTTACTTCACCGCTTCAGTAGATCTTGACCAGGATGGGACGGACGAACTCGTGGTTGAAGCCAGCTATCGGATCGGAACCGCCTTCAAGGTGATCTCAATGACCGAAGCAAAATATCAGGAGATCTTCAGTTCGTACTACCGCGGGCCGTCGTAGCCGTCCAGTGAAGCTCATCCACGGAATCGAACACCGGTACGTCCGTGCGTAACGTTGCCAGCGTCCGGTACAACAGCGCATCACTCCAAAGCGAGAACAGGGAATTCGCCAGGTTGCGGGAATTGCGGATTGCGCCTGTCCAGTCCTTCCAATCTTTTGGAATGTCTTCCAGAAGCGGATACTTCGAAAGCACCGCGGCGGCGGCCTTCTTGCCCCATCCGGGAATGCCCGGAAAACCATCTGCGGTATCGCCAACGAGGGCGAGGTAGTCCGGAATCGATTGCGGCTTGACGCCGAACTTTGCGACGACGCCATCCTCATCGCGAGTGGTATTGGTCCTTCGATCAAGCTGAACGATACGCGTTCCTGAAACGCACTGGCTGAGATCCTTGTCGGGAGTACAGATCACAACGCGATCGACCCTCTCGTCGCGGGCGGCTTTCACTGCAGCTGCAGCGAGAGCGTCATCAGCCTCGAACTCGACCATGGGCCAAACGACGACGCCCATGGCCTGAAGCGCCTCTTCGAGAATTGGAAACTGGGAATACAGCTCCGGAGCGATGCCCTCGCCGGTTTTATATCCGGGATAGAGATCGTTGCGGAACGATTCGATGACGTGATCCGTCGCCACCCCGATGTGCGTCACCCCGCGATCGAGCATGCCTCGGATAGAATTCGCGACTCCGCGAACTGCGCCGACTTCCTGCCCTTTTTCGTCTTTCGCGGAGGGAACGGCAAAGAAATGGCGGAACAGTTCGTACGTACCGTCGACCAGGTAGACTTCCACGCAGCTATGGCCGGACTTCGAGCGCGAGATTGTTGCCGACAATCGATGACCAGCGGGCGAAATCGACGCTTCCGGCTGAGGAGACTCGCGGGAACGTACACTGGAGGGAGCCGAACCGGGAGCCGCCCGGCGTAAGCATGTCGAAATTGATTGCAGTGGCGGATTGCCCGTCAGGGTCACGGGCAGAGATGGAATAAATCACGGCGGCGTCATCGGCCAGGAGACCTTGCGCTGCGGAACTGTCTGCCGGAAGCCAGACACAGTAGTCGGCGCCGGCGGCGGGCTGCGCCGCGTCGAGGCTCGATATCTGACGGCTGGACAGGACCTGAGCGGCGCCAATCCGGCTCTTCCACGTTTGGGGATTCAGTCGCAGTCGAAACTCTTCGTGCAGAATGCTCACGAGCCTCTCATCCGAGTCCGGCGATTCCCACGAAGCCGGCGGCGGAGCCTCAGGCAGCGTCGTGGGAACGGAGTTATCAACTATACCTTGCGAATCGTTGCCGTCGCCGAAACTCAATTTCACGCTCGACCCCGCTTCCTTGCCGTCCGAAAGTATGAAGTAAGCGGACGCACCAAACGGCGCCGCGGCGTTCTCCGTACGATAGTTTCGTACGCGGGATCTGGTCGTGGTCCTGCAGATGATGAACTGATAGGTGACATTCTCGGCGGCTACCGACTTGCAATCCCAATGGTCCGTGACTTCGGTTGCGTATCGGTCTCTTCCGACCACACGCGGAGGGTCGAGGCTGTAGATATCCTGATCGTCCTGATGGCCGACCAGAAACAGGAAAGGCAGATCGAAGGTGTAGGCCTTGCTCTGCAGATCGTAAGACGCCCGCACCGCAGCGTTCACATTGACCTCGACATTATCCAGGCCGACCCGGCCTTGACTGTAAGCCTCCACACTTTCGCTCACGGGGAATTTGGTGGTGAGTTGGACCGGTCCGTGGTCGCCGCGGCACATACCTTTGAAAATAAAAACGGAGAGATCGCTCTTCACTTCTTCAAAGTTGCTTCGGTACCAATCGCCCAATTCTCTTTTCTCGTTGAAGAATGCAACGGTTCGCCATTCGCCCGGTTCATTGATCAGCTCCGAGCATTGAATGGACTGGGCGCCTGCAAAAACGCGCTGGAGATCGGAATCGCGAAAACGGCCGAAAACGGCGCGGAGTTGAACGAAGAAGCGGCGGCCATACTGCTGGGAATCCCCGGCCGCAGGAGCCGCTGGAGGCGCAATCTGGCTCTCGTGCTGCAGCGCAACGTGCGTCACCGGCGCCAGCACGGCCAGAAAGACAGCCAACGATAAGGCCTTGAAAACCCGCATCTCACGGTTATTCTATCGCGAATGCGCCTTCACAGCCCTGCCAACAAATACCTCTCTCCCCCAGGGATCCGTCACAGAACGGCCTTCAAAGCCCGTTTCTTCCAGCACGCGAAGCCAGGTGTCTCGTGGAAAGATGCCGAAAACGTGCGTATCGTGGACAACCCGGACGGGTTCGCGGCCCTCCCGCAACAAGTACGCGAAATCGACGGTGTAGGTCGTATCGGAGGGATCCGGATCGAAAGTCCATTCGATGTATCGAATGCTCCGGCCGTCTTGCGGGTCGCCGTCGTGCCCTCCGTGGGTTGTCAGCGAAACGAAGGTTTCTCGAATCACATCCGGCATGAAAAGGGCCGTTCCGCCCGGCCTGCAGTGAACTCGTGCGGTTTCGAGGGCCCGGCGCAGGGCGCCTTCTGTAGTCATGTACATGATGGCGTCATGAATAAAGACGACATCAAAAACGCGTCCTAACCGCAACGATGTCATATCTCCGTGAAGGTGTTCCAGCTCCGGATTCAGCCGGCGGCTGAGTTCAAGCATCCCTTCCGACATGTCGACCAGCGTCATCTTGAAATGAGCCTTCAGATGTGACGCATTGTTGCCGCCTCCGGAACCCAGTTCGAGCAGGGTCATGGGCGGAACTGAATCCGGCTCAACCAGCAGACTCCTGGCGAAGTCCGCTTCCTCGGCATAGTCCGGTGGTGATGACAGGAGGTGGAACCACGATGCGAGCTCGCCATAGAGCTTTGGCGGTTCAGGAGCCGACGGCATGCCCATACCCACTTAACGCGTGGATCGCCCTATCGAGGTGAAGTTCTTTGGTCAGGATGTAATCGGTATGGTGAGTCGCGATTGGAAAGATCGGCACACCGGCATCGGCAAGCGGCTCCGCCAGTGAAGCCATGATGCCCGGAAGCGCGAGGTCCAATGGGCCTTCGCATCGAAGTATCCGCCAACCCGGTTCATTCGGTACGCCGGAGGGGATGCTGGATTCCAGGCAGACCACGGATAGTTCGTCCGGAGTTCGGGTAATCGAGAGGAAATTCCCTTTGTTGGCCCAATCCGGAACTTCCGCTTTCGGGTCGAGCCTGCATACGGCATATCGATCCGGCAGTACGGAAAGAGTGAGTAATGCTCTAGGAGTCATTGCGATCGATCCATTTTTCGGTTTGCGGCGGCGTATACCTCGTCATCAACTCTAACAGCCGAAGGGGATCCGTTTCCTGAATGACCAGCCGCCTGTTGGAGGAATAGACAAATCCTTCAGATACCGCCCGATCGAATAATGCTAAAAGCGGATCATAGTATCCCTCGACGTTCAGAATCGCGCAGGGTTTGCGATGCATGCCGAGCTGCGCCCAGGTGATGATCTCGCAAAACTCCTCGAATGTGCCGTAGCCGCCCGGCAAAGCGATAAATCCGTCGGAAAGTTCCGCCATCCTGGCTTTCCGCTCGTGCATCGAATGGACCACGATCAACTCCGTAACGGCACGATGGGCGAGTTCGCGGTTCACCAGAGCCTCGGGAATAACGCCGATGACTGTGCCGCGATTTTCCATTACAGCGTCGGCGACAACTCCCATCAGGCCGACGTTGCCGCCTCCGTAGACGAGTCCAATGCCCCTGCTTGCAAGGACCGCCCCCAAAGCGCGCGCAGCGTCGGCGTATACCGGCTGAATGCCGCTACTCGATCCGCAGAATACGCAAACACGCTTCATCAATTTACGGACGTACCGCCGTGGCCATTTCGCGCATCATTTGCGGTTCAGAGAGACTGTTCCAGCAGTGCCCTTTGCCCGAACCGTAAGCGATTCGCGCGTCAGCTGGAGGATTGGCCTTTTTGAAAAAATCATCGAGCAAGTGAACTGCGATGTTCAGGTAGTAGCTGTCGGCGTCACCTACGGAAATATGAATCTTGCCGCGCAATTTCGGGCCGAGTGCCGCCCAATTCTGTTCGAGGATCATGCGGAGATCGTACTTTTTCCAATGATCGACGACCGAATGGTCGATGACTCCGGTCTTCGGATCCCATAGCGGAACGGGCCGCCCGTCATGGCTGCGCGGCCCGTAGGTGGCATTCCAGGCGCCCCACTGCTGGCCCGACATCGTCCAGCTGTTGCCGGAGCCAAGGACGTTCTCCATCTGACATTCACGACGGATCGTGAATTCAACATTGCCATTGAGGTCGCGTTTGCTGGGGCGGTCGCGTCCATTGTCGTCCGAGTAAGCATTCTTGTCCTGGTAGATATTGATGATCTGAAAGCCCCGGAAATCCACGCCGTCCGGACAAGACGACCAGACCGCGTTGAAGTAGTCCGGGTAGAAGATCTTCAGGGCCAGCGAAACCCAGCCACCGGTAGATTCGCCATCGAGAACGCGAGCATAAGGCCGTCCGATAGCATGGAAGGTTTTCTCGACGTATGGAATCAGCTCCTGTGTGATCGCGTCACCATAAGGACCGTT
>DASXLG010000151.1 GCA_036496425.1 Terriglobia bacterium
GAAGTGCGGGAGTTCATAAGATCCCGCAAGAAGGCACTCGGGTGCAATATTGACGGGAATTAACTGTCCCTACTGCCGAAGCAGCCTGACCCTCGACCGGATAGGCGTGCACTTTCAGAAATTCTGTTCCGGTATCCAGACAGCCACGGCTCGTGAAACGAGCATGAAGAAATACAATCAGTTTTATACCTGCCTGCAATCCCACGCCCGTGGAGAGATTACAGTTGAGGAGCTTCAAAATGAAGCGAATAAGCTGTTTCTCCCTGGTAAATGATGAGGTCCGTGGTCGTCACTCCGCGCGATGTTCTACGATCGTCGTGGTAAACGTGCGGCCGCGGATTTCGAGGTAGAGTTCGCGCTCCGTAACTGAAATGGAGAGAGTCGAGCGCCGCTCCATCAGCTCCGCAATCTGATCTACAAAGGACCGAGCGAATTCATACACGGGGACAGCGCGCAGCCTGTCGATCCTGGACGCAGAAAGTTGGGCCAGCAGTTTTTGAACGTCGCGGTGGGTATAGACTGCTGCACGGCCGGCGAGTTTGAGGCCGCGATGCAAACGCTCGGCGTCGGGCATTCCGACCTCGATCCATGCCGTCACGCGTCCGGTCAGGTCTCGAATTAGTACAGCGGGGTCGTTGCCCGCGGCGACGCCCTGCGTGAGTACAATTCCGTCGCCATACTCGAGACAATAGGCGATAACGCGCATGAACATGTATTCGACGGTTTCTGAAGGTTGACGAGCGATGCAGACGTCGAGCTTTTCATAGACGCCGCGATCGATATCGGCGAGGTCGACGGTCAGGTTATAAATTGTCGCGGTCTGAGCCATCGTTCAGAGTATCAATCATGTGCTTCGGTTGCGTATCCCTACTGTAGAATGGCGATCTATGCTCACGACGACCCGCTCAGAATTCGGCCGACTCATGCGCGCTGCAGCCCGCCTGATCGCTGCGGGAACGCAGCACTAGGCGAGTCTTGCAAGCTCTGGAGTTACTCGGCGAGGCAACCACCCCCGACGGCTCCGACATCAAGCTGACCCGCCGGACCAATGAGTATGTCATCCTTGCCAACGGCAAACCTCTGATGTCGAGCCGAATGCACGGATCTGAGGAGGCGCTGGCCACATTCGCATGCAGCAACCTGCGAACAACGGAAAGGCCCTGCGTACTCATCGGGGGGCTCGGCATGGGCTTCACTCTGCGCGCTGCGCTTGATCTTCTGCCATCCAATGCGCAGGTTGTCGTCGCTGAATTGGTGCCGGCAATCGTCGAATGGAATCGCGGACCGCTGGGGCCATTGGCGAGAGACCCGCTTAGAGACAAGCGGGTGAGAATTGAGGTGGGCGATGTGGCAGTCTCGATCGGATCCCGCCAGAGCCACTTCGATTCCATTCTTCTGGACGTGGATAACGGCCCGGCCGCGTTCACCACGCCGCAAAACAGCATGCTCTACGCCGATCGCGGATTAGCTGCCATTCGTGCCGCTCTCAAGAACGGTGGAGTGCTGGCCATCTGGTCTGCCCGGGAGGATCGAAAATTCGAGCAGCGTCTGCGCTATGGCGGGTTCGTCGTCGAGGTCGAGCGCGTGCGGGGCCGTCTCAAAAAGGGCGGCCCCCACCACACTATATTTCTGGCCCGTAAGCTCGCATGAGCGTGTAGAAGCGGCGCGTTTGTCGCGATACACCTGATGGTACTGAAGAAACGTATCGGCGATGAGGTTGCTGATATCGCTGACCGTCTCTTGATTTCGGGTCTGTGATGCTTTGTAGGCCGCGCGTCCTGCGTAGGCGACGCGGCAAACGCAAAGTATTTGCGCAGGTATCCACTATGAACATGGCGAGTATCAAGGTGCTACATCACCGACGGTGGAGCGCTTTGGTACATTTGCGGGGACGGAGCACACAATTCAGGCTCGAGTGTGGAGGTGCGTCGCGGCTCGTGCCGCCTCGTGCTTCTGGGACAGGCCAAACGGTAGTGACTCAGTTTCAAACTGAGTCACTACCGGCCAAACACATCCATAGCAGGGAGGAAAAAGATGAGTCTTCTTGGACGGATCGCGCTCGGAGTGGTGCTTGTCGGTGCCGTAGAGGCTCAGCCTATCCCAGAGCAACCGGGGTTCAGCGTTGCATCCTTTAAGAAGGCCGTCTTTCGAGGTTCCCCCGAGATCCTCAACGAGAGGGGCAACAGCGTAACGTGCATTTGCCGCCTCAATATTCTCTTGCGTCGCGCCTTTGACGTTGAGGCGTCGAGGCTGGCCGGGCCGACTTGGCTTCGAGAAGAATTTTATGAACTGAACGCCACGATGCCTGAAGGTTCGACCCGCGATCAGATCCCCGCAATGTTGCGGCTGCTGTTAAGCGACCGTCTCCATCTGGCAGTACACCGCGAACCAGGGGACGCTCCCGAGATTTTTTCAGAAATACGAAAGCTTGGGCTCCAGCTTACACCTGCCAAACTGCCCATCGGCTATATCATCCTCGACCGGATCGACAGGGATCCAGCCGAGAACTAGCCAGGGATTTAGGTAGTCGCCCACCGATTTTGTTTCCAGGTACGGATCGGCAATCAACTCATCCGCCAGAGCCATCGCATCGTCTACCGGCCATTGATCGCGGTTCACCTCGTAAACCGAACGGGCAAAAGCACGCATCCGCTCCGTTCCGATGTTGTAGAAGCGCAGTTTGTGGTTGCCGCGAAAGTACTGCTGCGCGTCAAAAGCACCGACGGGCCGCGCCAGCTTTTCGAGTTCGCAGGCGATTTCCGGACTGATCACTGCGTGGCAGCGTAATAGCCGGTTTTGCCGCGGATGTTGAGTTTGGAGAGACCACGGGGAGTATCGATCTTCAATTGAACTTTGCGCCACCGGCCGTCTTTGGCCTGGTTGGTCGAACGATAGCCGATGACGTATTCGTTCTTCAGCTCGACGGCAATCTTCTCGCAGATGTCCTCCAGGCCCGCACCGTGGAAGGCGTAACCGCCCGTCATTTCGACGATGTTGTTGATGAGGCCCCAGGCGCCGATGGAAAAAATCTGCACGTTCTGTTCTTTGGCAAGATCCCGCAGATTGGAGAAGGTGTACCGGCTGTGGTTTTCGCCGCCGTCGGTGATGACGATCAATGCCCGCTTCGGATAGGACGCCTTTCTGATTTTTTCCATTCCAAGGTAGACGGCATCGAAGAGGGCCGTCGATCCTTTGGCCGGCAGGTAAATGATGCGTTCCTGAAGCTTCGAAATATCTTTCGTGAGGTCGACGTCCACGTGCGGCTTGTCGCTGAACACGACAAGGAAATACTCGTCGTCCGCATTCGAAGTCCGCAGGAAAGTCAGAGCCGCCTGGTGAGCGTAAGCCAGCGATACTCCCATGCTGGCGCTATGATCGAGAATCATTCCGACGCTGATCGGCGCATCTTCTGTGGACAAATACTCGACCTGCTGCTCGACCTTGTCTTCCCAGATGTGAAAGTCCTTCTTTTCCAACCCGACGACATAACGGCCTTCGCTGTCCGTAACGGTCGCATTGACTTGCACGAGATCGACATCGACCTTCAGGTTTTGATTCTGGAATTGGCGGGCGAAAAAGGATGCCGCACAAACGAAGACCGAAACCGAAACAAGAATGATCCGGTTTTTCACGATAGCCGGAGTATTGCATAACTTAACGCGTGGAAACCGAGATTTTTCCGTTTTCTCCGGCGTCTGAACGCGGGTATTCTACCCGGCGATGCAGGTGACACCTTGACCTGCATGCGATTGCGGAAGTCGATGCGGGACTCCGCGCCAGTTGCATCGATTTTTCGAACCCGATGCGGACAGCGGCTCCGCCTGCATGCAATTTCTCGATCCGAAGCGGGCGGCGGCGGTCGCTGCATCGTATTTTTGAACCTTTGAACGCGCGAACGACTCAAGGTCGTATGTGGCGCTGCTGCCTGCAGACGACCGCGCCTGCCGCAATGCTCACCGGACCTGGGAGATGCAGCGGCCCGCCTTGTTGGCGGGATCGAGATTCAATCCTCCGGCGGCGCGTTTGTCGCGATACACCTGATGGCAGTGAAGACAGGTATCGGCGATGAGGTTGCTGATATCGCTGACCGTCTCCTGATTCCGGGTCTGTGAGGCTTTGTAGGCGGCGCGTCCCGCTTCCGCGAGTTCGGTCGCGAATTTGATCCAATCCGGATCGTTGACCGGCACCGGCTTGCCGTTCTCGCACCGGCGGCCAGGCGTCAGCATGAGCGGTGCGGACTCCGCGATCGCGACCGCCGCATAATCGACCAGTTCCCAGCCCGGATAAAGATTTGCGCCCCAGATTGCCCAGTCGAAGCCGCCGTCGTTTGCAGCGCCGGCCGGTGGTTTCTTCTTATCCGCCGGATCGTGCGTTTGAACCGTAAATATAATGTTGGAACTCGGAAACAGAATGCCGCGCATCACTTGCGCGAGATTTCCAGCCGGTGGAAACGCCGGAGCCGTTCCGGCCGCAGCCTGCACCGGCCGTGGGGCCGAGGCCGCGGGCCAGCCGATCTGTTTCAAGGCCGCCTCAGACGCGCCAAGCTCAGCAGACCCCGCCGGGAACTTTCCGGTTTGCAGAATGTAGGCGAGGATATCCGCCGTTTGAGGGCCGGTCAGCTTGCCCGGGGCATCCTGCGGCATCGTCTTCGCAATCTTGTTGAACAGTTCGGAGAGAGGCTCTTTGTTCCAGTTCCCGGTGAAATCATCGCCCGTCAGCGGGGGGCCGATCCGGCCTTGAAGAGCATCGCCGTGACAGGTGGCACAGCGCTCCTTATACAGCGCTTGCCCGCGGACTCCCTGGGCCTGCGTGTACACGCCCCGGCTCACCGTTGCCGGCTGCTGGGCGTAGAGGGTGGAAATGCAGAACAAGAAAAGAACGAAGAGTTTTCTCATAAGCGATGTAACTAACGCTATTGGATCAATGATGCAATGGTCCAATAGAACAAGACATTCTGCCCCCTGGACTAGCGGATCTGATCCAGCAGCGGAATATCCTTCGCCGGCTTTGCGGCCGGCAACGATTTCAGATACGCGTAGATGTCGGTCAGTTCCTGGTCCGACAGAATCTTTTCGGTAAATGCCGGCATTGCGCCGGCCGGTTTGCGGACGTATCGAATGACTCCCTGAAGATTGAGCGAGGTTTGCGCGATTCGCGCGCCATCGCGGCTGCCCTGTCCGGAAGTTCCATGACAGTAATAGCAGTTCTGTTTCATGAAGAGCTGCTTTCCTTTTTCCGCATTTCCGGCGGGCGCGGTTTGCGGGGTTGCGAGTAAAGGCGCCGCGATCAAAACAAGGAACAATAGATACTTCATCATCTGCTTCTACCTTGGTTGAGAAATCACGTCGACCAATGCCGGTTCGCCGCGCTTGACGACGTCGATCGCCTTCTTGAGTGCGGGCCCGAGATCGGCGGGATTCTCGATCGGCCCGGCGCCATACATTCCGTATGCTTTTGCCATCGTGGCGTAATCGATGTTCGGGCCGGTCAGCGCATTTCCGATATCGACGCGGCTGACGTCCCGCTGGGCTCGCGCCGCCATGTCGGCCACGAACATCCGCTCCTGATGGTATGCCCGATTGTTGTGCACAACGTTCAACAGCGGAATCCGGTGGTGAACGGCCGTCCACAAGACTCCCGGCGCATAATTGAGGTCTCCATCCGATTGGATATTGACGGTCAGCCGGCCGTACTTGCGATTCGCCAGCGCGGCGCCGACAGCGGCCGGCGCTCCATAGCCGACGCCATAGGCGCCGTGGCCGCCGATAAATTGATAATGTTTCGTGAAGTCCCACAAGCGCGTCGGCCACCAGCTCTGGAAAACATCGTCCGATACCAGCGACCAGTCATCGTCTTTGACGGCATTCCACAACTCCGCAGCAATGCGGGCCGTCGTTATCGGGCTGGAGTCCCAGCCCCACGCCGCCTGCTGCCTGAATTGGTCGCGCAGGTTTTTCGACGCTTCTTCGCATTTTGCGCGGCGCTGATCGAACACGCGTTTGCGATCGGCGGTGATCAGTTTCCTGCAGGATTCGATCAGCAGAGGCAGCGTCGCTTCCGCGTCGCCTGTAACGGCGAGGTCGGCTTCGTTGTACTGCCCGAAGTCCTGGTAGTTGCTCTTCATGAGCAGGTCCATCGAAGAGATCGTGATCAGCTTCGCTCCGTCCTTCGTCAGCGGCCGCACCTCCATGCCCATGCGGTTGACCGGCGTTTGCGCGTGGGTGACGTTCCAGAAGTCCGGAACTTCCAGCGCCAGCACGACGTCGGCAGAGGCAATGCTGCCGGTGCCGTATAAATAATGCCGGGTGGGGAAGTTCATCCGCTGGCGGCGGTCCATTACCGGCGCCTGCAGAAGCTCGGCGAGTTCGATCAGAAGGTTCAGACCGTTCGGCGTTCGCGCGGAGCGTCCTGTCACGATAAGCGGATTCTCGGCCGCGACCAGCATCTTCGCGATATCGGCGACGGCCGACGGATCTCCGGCAGGCGGAGTGGTTACGGAGAGTTTTGCAACCCGAAGCCGCCGGCGGTCTTCGTCGGAGACCGGCTCTTCCTGAAGAACCGCGTCGGCGACAAGTACGACCGGCCCCATCGGCGGCGTCATCATGATCTTGTACGCATGGGGCGCCGATTCGGAGAACTGCGTTAGAGAAAGCGGCGCGTCGTCCCATTTCGTGTAATCGCGCACGATCAGCGGGGCGTCCTGAACGGCGTGAGCCCATTCGACGTCGCTTCGGCGGAAAGGCCCGTCGGCGACATTGCCGATCACGACGTACACCGGCACCCGGTCGGCATACGCGTTATAAATCGCCATCGAGGCGTGCTGCAGGCCGACCGTTCCGTGCGCCATGATCATCATGGGCTTGCCTTCGATCTTCGCATAGCCATGAGCCATCCCGACCGATGACTCTTCGTGGCAGCAGGTCAGCAACTCCGGCATTCTGTTCGCGCCGTAATTGATGATGGATTCGTGCAGCGCGCGGAACGTCGATCCGGGATTCGCCGCGGCATACTCAATTCCCAGCGATTTGATGACATCCAGCATGAAGTCCGATCCGGGCCGATCCGTGGTATATACGTCGGCTCGTGGAGGCGGAGCGGTTTCAGCGGCAACCAGACGAGCGCCCGGCAATGGCGTCGCCGCCGCAGTCCGCGCCTGCGCCGCGGGCGCCGCCGGTGCAGGTTTCGCAACCAGCGCGGCGGCGCCGGCGGCAGCACCGGCGGCGGCGCCTTTCAGAAATCCGCGGCGGTTCACCGCACCTTTTTTGGATCTCGCCATTGTATGAAATCTCCTTTGCTGGGAAGATGTTTGAGCATTCTACATGAAGAAGAATCGATGGCCAATTTGGTTGACCGTTTCCGCCGTCGCGCTGATGGCGTTTTTCTGGGGTATTTACGCGATCTGGGATCCCGAGAAGATCACGCTTGATGCCGCCACGCGTTCGCGGCTGCCGGGACAGTTCGCGCAGCTTGCCGACGGATATACCCATTACGAACTGGGCGGACCCGCGGATGCGCCTCTCGTGGTGCTGGCGGCCGGCTTCAGCGTTCCTTATTACATCTGGGATCCGACGTTCAAGGCGCTGACTGGCGCCGG
>DASXLG010000152.1 GCA_036496425.1 Terriglobia bacterium
TTTGCTTCAAAGGACCATCTGACCGCCTTTTTTGGAACCATTACCTTCTACATCGGCATCTTTTCACTGCTGTTTCAGATGTTCGTCACGAACCGGATCATGAAGCGGGGAGTGGGCTGGGCGATCATGATGCTGCCCGCAGGGTTGCTGGTTTCCTTTATTGCCCTGGCCGTACATCCGAAGCTGTGGGCGGCGGCCCTGCTTCAGCTGGTGGACGGCGGGCTCAGCTATTCGATCCATCGATCCGGGATGGAACTGCTCTATTTGCCGATTCCGCCGCAGACTCGAAACGCGGTCAAGGGATTCATCGACATGTTTGTCGATCGGACGGGACGCGCGATCGGAGCCGTACTGCTTCTGGCGTGCACCGTGATACTGACGTTCTCAATACCCGCATTGAGTATTGTGGCGGCGTTTCTGGTCATCGCGTGGATCGCGATGGTGATTGCCGTGAAGCGCGAGTATCTGCATTCTTTCCGGCTGGCGCTGGAGAAATCGTCGATCGAGCCTGAAGCCCTTCAGCTTCGTAATCTGGATCGGGGAACAGCCCGGACGCTTATCCGGCTGCTGGACAGCGATGACGAGCGGCAGGTGCTTTATGCGCTGGACCTGCTGAGCAATACGCATCCCAATCGCTGGCGCGATCAGATTTCGATGTTGATCCGGCATCCCTCCGCCGCAGTCCGCGCCCGAACGATCGCACTCCTGGCTTCATGGAACGATCCGTTGATTGCGCGCGATGCCTTCATTCACCATCCCGATTATGAAACCGCCCGCGTTGCAATGGCCGGAGCCTTACGGTTTTACTGGACCGGATCGTTCCGGGACAGGGAATCGCTCGACGGTTTGTTGCGCGATTCATCTCCGGCGGTTGTGCGCCAGGCGATGGTTACCGCGGCGATGGTCAAGTATGAGGACGCCGTTCCGTTTCTCATCGAAAAGCTTGCGGATCGCCACTTCCGGCGCGACGCGCGCGCTGCGCTTGCGAAATTCGGTAATTCGATAATTGCCGACCTGGTGGCGCGGCTTCTGGATTCGGGTCAGCCCGGGCGCATCCGCATGAGGATCCCGAAGACGCTGGCGCTGGCAGGGACTCCCGAAGCAGCCGAGATGCTGCTTCGCTGCCTCCATCAGGTGGAATATCACGTCGACTATGCCGTCCTGAAAGCGCTCAACCGGATGCGGGGCGGTTTTCCGAAGATCCGTCTCGACCGTGCCCGTGTCATCCGGGCCATTTATACGGAGCGCGAAGCCTACGACCGTCTTTTAAACGTTCACGGGTGGCTCCTGGCGAGCGCGCCGGAAGGGCCGGTGTTCCAACTCCTGACGCGCGCGGTGGCCGAGCGCATGGGGGAACGGCTGGAACGCATCTTCCGGCTTGTCGGATTGATCTATCCGCCGAACGATATTTATGCCGCTTACTACAATTGGCAGATGCGCCCTGCCATGCGGGCCAGCGCCATCGAGTTTCTGGACAACCTGCTGGATACACGGATGAAAGAACTGATCATCCCATTGCTGGAGGAAGGAGGACCGCGTCCGGCGCGTGCGATGTCCAGACAAACCGTGTTCGGAACTCTTCTGAAGGGCGAGGATCCGTGGCTCAGCACGATCGTAATGGAGCTTGTCTCGAATGAAACAGGAATGCAGTACCTTAACGCCGGTTGACAAGGTTTTGTGTCTTCAGAGCGTCGACGTGTTTCGGCATGCAACGACCGAAATGCTGGGATTCATAGGCTCGATCGCGAGGGACGTCGAAGCACCTGCCGGCCAAACGATCTTCGAGGAGGAAGATGTTTCCGATGCAATGTACGTCGTCGTGCAGGGATATGTGCGCCTTGAAAAGAACGACGAAGAAGTGATGGTCGCGACCGCCGGCCAAAGCTTCGGCACCTGGGCATTATTCGACAATCAGCCGCGGCTTATGAAGGCGATTGCCGTGGGCAACGTGCATCTTCTGAAGATCCGCAGCGAGGATTTTTACGACCTGCTCTCGGATCACGAGGAGATCACTCCTGTCATGTTCCGGGCAATCATCGAGCGAGTGAAGACTCTAATTCCGGGGTAACCATGACGCTGAAGACCAGAGAACAGCAATTGACCGCGCAGCTGATGCAGGCGGAAAAAATGGCCGCGCTGGGTCTGTTGGTCGCGGGAGTCGCGCACGAAATCAATACGCCGATGGGCGCCATTCACAGCAACAACGACATCATGAATCGCGCTGTCGGTAGAATTCGCACGGCTCTCGGGCCGTCGCCCGAAAGAGAAGTCGGCCGCCTGCTCGATATTCTGGAACAGGTATGCAAAAACAATGAGGCCGCAACCGAACGCATCATGCACATCGTGCGCAGTTTAAAGAACTTTGCCCGTCTCGATGAGGCGGAAAGGAAATCTGTCAACATTCATGAAGGCATCGAGAGCACGCTGGCTCTGATGCAGCATCAGTTAAAAGGCCGGATCCGGATCGAAAGAGATTTCGCAGAGTTGCCCGAGATCGAGTGCCACCCGAATCAACTGAATCAGGTTTTCATGAATATTCTTGTCAACGCCGCGCAGGCAATCCCGCAGCGCGGCACCATCCGCATCCGAACTTGGACGGAAAACGATCAGGTAAAAATTGCCATCGGCGATAGCGGCGTTGGCATATCGGACGAGAATCTGCCGAAGATTTTCGATCCAGGCTTTACAACGAAAGGCGTCGGGATCGGTACCGGACTTGGGCTATCAATCTGCTACAAGATCGTGCAGGACCACGCGGGCACGATCGACGTAGACAGCTCAAAATCGGGCACAACGTTCACGATCGCGCTGCCCCTTCACGGATCCATGAAAGGTTAGAACGTGTCAGACAACTCCGAAAATAGCGGAAGGATTCCGAGGATTCTGCTCGTCGACGACGAAGAGATGGTTTTGAACTCCATCAAATCGTTCTTCTCAATCGAGAGCGCTTATGAACTTGTGACCCATACGTCGCCAATCAAGGCCCTTCAGGAGATCGAACGGAATGACATGAATTTCGATCTCGTGATCAGCGACTACCTGATGCCCGAGATGGATGGAATCACTTTTCTGGCCAAGGTGAAGGAAAGGCTGCCTTTTGTGCCGCGCATTCTTCTCACCGGTTACGCGGATAAGGAGAATGCCATCAAGGCCATCAATAACGTGGGGCTCTACCAGTACATCGAGAAGCCCTGGGACAACGAGGACTTGAAATTGGTCATCCGGAACGGACTGGAAAAAACGGTGTTGCTCAAGCAACTCGAAGAGAAAATTCAGGAAGTCGAACGGGCGCACCGTGACTTGAGCGACGTCCAGAAAGATATCCTCCGCGTCTTTGCCTGAGGGAACCGCCGTTCTATCGGAGCGGATTCGCCAACGGAAGGGAACGGAACACAAAAAGCACAAACAAAACACAAAAACACAAGAAAAACGTTGCGAGCCGCTTTTTGTGCTTCTTGTGTCCGTTCCCGATCCTATTTTGCCTTGGGAACAATTCGTGCAGCCAGTGGCGGGGGATGGAAAGATTGATGGTGCCGCGGATCAATGCTCTGACGATTTCAGCTCTCGCCGGTTTGTTTTTTGCCACCAACCTGCAAGCACAGGACGCTTCAGTGCCGGACTCGCGGACCGGACAGATCGAAAGCGAACAGTCTGCGAAATCTCAGGCTTTAACGCCGGATACACCGGACCGCAGCGAACGACGATTCGTGGATGGCGAACAGGACGCCCGTTACATCCTGCAAGGGCCGAAGCTGCACCTTCAGATGGGCGGTCTTCCCATGCCGGCCACTTTTGCTGTCGGGCCTGCGGTTCAATGGCAGAGCCGGAACGATGCAGCGCACGTGGATCTGTGGGCGGTCGGCTCGTTCAGTGGATTTTACGGGGCAGGCACCGGTCTGGAACTGCCGCGTTTTACGAGCCGCCGCCTGGACGTGACCTTCAAGGCTGCTCATTATGACCTGCCCCGGATGGATTTTTACGGCGAAGGCCCCACATCCGTGAAGGGTCATCGAACCGATTACCGTCTGGAAAAGACACCCATTGAAGCCGGAGTGGAGTGGTCCGCGTTGACGCACCTTCAGCCGCACTGCAAGGCTGAAGAGGATCTGCTGAACGTGGGGCCCGGCACGAGCGACACTGTGACATCGACTCCACTGCGCTTCGGCCCCGCCCAGGCGCCCGGTATCGATCTTCAGAGCAATTATTTCATCGGCGGATGCGGCCTGAAGTTTGATTTCCGGGATCTGCCGGAATATCCCCGCAGTGGAACCGCCTTGTTCCTCGATTATCGCCGGTTTGTTGCAGAGCAACGAAGCATCAATTCATTCCACCGCGCCAATGGCAGCGTCGAACAATACATTCCGTTCTTCAACGCCAAACGCGTCATTGTGCTTCACGCGGCCGCCGACATGACGTTCCATGACTCCAATCAGGTGGTGCCTTTTTACATGCAGCCCACCCTCGGCGGTTACAGCGACCTGCGCGGCTACCGCGCGCTGCGGTATTACGACGAGAACGCTGTCGTGGCGAATGCCGAATACCGGTGGGAGGTATGCACCGGCTTCGATATGGCCCTGTTTATGGACGCCGGCGAAGTATTTCACCGGCCCAGCCAGTTCAGTCTGGGCCTTATTCAGAACGATGCAGGCTTCGGCCTGCGCTTCAACAACCAGCAGAACCTGGTCTGGCGGATCGATACCGGCTTCAGCCGGGAGGGATTTCAGATATGGGCCTCATTCAAAAAAGTCTTTTGATCTTGCTGGCCGTCGCCGCCGCAACGCTGGGGCTTCAGGCCACGGGAACATCGCCGATTTATTTTCCGGATGATCCCATTCAAGTGATGCCGCCTCCGGTGCCGGTCACGAAAGTTTCCGTTCATAAGATCGATCAGCCATACGACTTTGTGATGAACTCCATCCGCTGGAAACCCCGGCCGCCGGTTCCTGCCGCCGGCGTGAACACGATGGGAAGTCCGCCCGATAGCGCCTGGTATACGAGCCGCCACAGCGTGCACCGGATGACGCGGGAGGAACTTCAGCGCGGCCCCGCTCATGAACAGCCTGCCGGGCCCTTCACGATTGTGGGAGGAAAAATGGAAGGCATTACTCCAGGGTTCCGGATGGAGGACTCCAAAGGCCGGCTCTATTTCGTCAAGGTCGATCCGAAGAGCAATCCGGAACTGGTGACCGCGTCGGATGTGCTCGGCTCCCGATTCCTTTACGCGCTGGGATACAACGTCCCCGAGAACTATATCGTGAAGCTGAAGTTGTCGGATTTGCGGCTCTCCGGCAAAGCTAAAATCATGGGCACTGACGGCCACGTGCGCAAGATGAGCTGGGACGATGTTAAATATATCGCCAAAGCGATTCCGCATTATCCGGACGGCTCATTCCGCCTGATGGCCAGCCTGAAAGTCGAAGGCGGGCCCGCCGGGCCTTTTTACTACGAGGGCCTCAGAAGCGACGATCCCAATGATCTCGTCCTTCACGAAAACCGGCGGGATCTTCGCGGTCTCTATGTTTTTTTCGCGTGGCTGAACAATACCGACGCCCGAGCGGGTAATACATATGACGCTATCGTGAAAGACAGCGCTGGACGCTCCTACATCAAACACTATCTGATCGATTTCGGCTCCGCCTTTGGCAGCGACGGCGACGGTCCGAAGGACGCACGCCTCGGGTATGCGTTCATGATTCCAACGCCCCACGATGCGCTGCGGTCCATCGCGACGCTGGGGTTGTTTCCGCGTCCCTGGGAACGTATGGAGTACTCCAAACTGCCCGCCGTCGGAAACTTCAGCGCCGACGGGTTCGATCCGGATGAATGGAAATCCGACTATCCGAACCCGGCTTTCATGAGCCGGCAGCCGCAGGATGACTTCTGGGCCGCGGAGCAGGTGATGGCGTTCACATCGGATGATATCCGCGCCATCGTGGAGACGGCCGAATTCTCGGACCCGCTCGTCGTCGAATACTTGACCAACACTCTCGCCGAACGGCGAGACAAAATCGGTGAGACCTTCTTTGCGAAAGTTCTGCCGCTCGACAACTTCCGTATCGAGAACGGCGAGCTTCGGTTCGATGACCTCGCCGTCCTCCACGAGTTCCGGCCGCCGGAACACTACGACGTGCGCTGGTTCGAGTTCGACAACATGACCGGTCGTCAGTCGCCGCTGTCGTCACCGCTCTCAGCGCAGGTGCCGGGCGACGTGCAACACGCTGCTGTCGGATCATACTTTTCGGCGGTTATCACGACAGCGAAAGACAAAGTGAAATCCGTAACGGTCACGGTCCGAAAGACCGATTCCGGCTACCACATTGTCGGCTGCTCCCGCACCTCGTAACAAAACGTCCCCATTTTGATATCGTTATGTAACACATGATTGTGGTGAAGTTTGGCGGGACGTCGGTGGGGGCGGCCGCGCAAATCGAGCAGGCTGCGCGCATCGTGTATGCGATGCGCAACCGTGAGCCGATTGTTGTGGTGTCGGCGATGGGCGGCGTCACGGATGCGCTGCTTCAGGCGGGCGATGCGGCGGTCACAGGCCAGACACGCCAGCGTGAAGACAAGCTCTGGGAAATCCGCAGCCGCCACGATCAGGCAATCAACGAACTCTTCAAGGACAGGAACATCGCAGTCACGGTGCACGATGCCGAGCGTGTCATTCTCGAAGAAGTCCAGAAGGTCTTCACGGGCGTATCGCTCCTTCGGGAGATGAGCGCGCGTTCCCGCGATCTGATCAGCTCATTCGGTGAACGTCTCATCGTTCCGATCTTTGCCCGATATCTTTCGACTCTGGGCCAGGACGCGGAACCTGTCGACGCGCGCGAAATCATCGTCACCGGCGAAGACGCGCAGTATCTGCTTGTCGATTTCGATGAAACCCGTAAACGCTGTCAGAAGTTAACGAAGATGGTCCACGGCGGCCTGATTCCGGTAGTAACAGGCTTTATCTGTTCGACGCCGGACGGCATCACGACGACGCTCGGACGCGGTGGTTCGGATTATTCGGCATCGATCATCGGCAGTTGCGTCAAAGCCGAAGAGATTCAAATCTGGACGGATGTGAGCGGCGTGATGACGGCGGATCCCAGGATCGTGCCTCAGGCCCGGGTCCTCGATCGCGTCTCATACAAAGAAGCCGCCGAGATGTCATATTTCGGCGCGAAGGTGCTCCATCCCCAGACGATCATGCCGGCGGTCGACGAGAACATCCCGATCCGTATCAAGAACACGTTTGCTCCGGAAGATCCCGGAACGCTGATCAGCGCCGAAACGCCTGCCCGGGAATTCAGCGTCAAAACCGTAACGTCGATTACCGGAATGTCGCTGGTCTCCGTCGAAGGCCGCGGAATGATCGGCGTGCCGGGCGTTGCCGGGCGTGTCTTCACGGCAACGGCAGGACAACGGATCAACGTCCTGATGTTTTCGCAGGCTTCCTCGGAGCAGCACATTTCACTCGTGGTGAAGCGCCACGAGGGCGATCAAACCGTGAAGGCTCTGCGGCGCGAGTTCGAAGCGGAAATGGAGCGGCGCCGGATCGATCGCGTGGCATCGATTTCCGAGATTGCGATCATCGCTCTGGTAGGAGAGGGAATCAAAGGTGTGCCCGGCGTTGCGGCGCGTGCCTTCGGGGTCCTCGGCGGGGCGGCAATCAACATCATGATGATCGCCCAGGGATCGTCAGAGCTGAATCTGTCGATAGTGGTGCGTGAGAAGGATGCCGCGCGGGCAGTTCAACTGATTCATGAAGCATTCGAACTGGCCAGATGATAGTCTTCAGAGCAGCTGGCAAATTTAGATCGCGCGAGGTGCAAAAGCTCTTGTGCCTTGAAGCGTTTGTGGTATTTCTTTTCTTTGACACTTACTAGAAAAGTTGGGTTTCTGCTCCTTCTGCTCACGGCCGGTTCACTCGCCGGCACCGCGGGATTCGCATTCTTTCTGTCGCGGACGGCAGGCGGCGGTCTTTTTGTGGTCGCGGGGCAGCAGGAGCACGCGATTCTGCAGCAGATCCAGATTCATACGCTGGCGATCCGGGAAGGCG
>DASXLG010000153.1 GCA_036496425.1 Terriglobia bacterium
CGGACACGGGGGAAGGACACAACAGCGCGGCGGCCGCGATCGAAAAAGCGGCCACGTCTGCCGGAATCCAAGCCAAGATCCGAAAGCCTCTTGAAGAGTCGACGAGCGTGAACCGCTCGCTCGCCAACCTTTACAACACTTTGCTGCGGCACCGCCCTCAATGGATGAGCGGGTATTTTCAGCTGATCAATACGCTGCGGCCGAATCAAAATGGGTTTGCTTACTCGAAAGTCCGGCGGTATCTCGGACGATTTATCGAATCGGAGGATCCGGACGTCGTATTGTCCGTTCACCCGATGATGAACCACTTCATCCAGAGGTATATCAAGGACAGGCAGCTGGGGATTCCCTGTTACACGTTTCTCACCGATCCTTTTCCTCCATTCTGGCGGGGATGGAGTTCCCCATACGTGGACCGTTATTTTGTGCCTACGGATGAGGCTCTTCAGGCGCTGACAGCCAGCGGAATCCCGGCCTGGCGGATCGAGCGGGTACCGATGGCGGTGAGACCGCAATTCGTGCCTGCGACCATGACCGAGATTCAGGATTTCAGGAGCGCACTCAAACTCGATGACGCGGGCATCATCCTCATTAATGGCGGCGCCCGCGGCGGCGGTCCGCTGCGGCAGATTTATAAAACAGTTCGTGCGGCGGCGCCGGACGCCAATATCCTGATGATTTGCGGCAGAAACGGCCGGTTGCGGCGGCGCATCGAGCGGATGCAGGATAGAAAAACCCGTACATTTGGTTTCCTTGATGACATTCACCGGTACATCGGAGCAGCCGACCTGGTTGTCACCAAGCCCGGCGCACTCTCTGCGTATGAGGCGCTTGCCTGCAGCGTTCCTGTCTTGTTCACCAGCCTGGGTTGCCTGATGCCGCAGGAATCCGGGCTATTCAATGCAGCGGTTCATTACGATTTCGGGTTTGCCGCAAAAACTCTCGACCAGGTTGAAGGCATCGTCCGGAAGGGGCCTGGAGAATGGAATCGCAAGCGTGAGTCGATCGGACAATTCTATCGATCCGCTTCCGCAGGCCAATTGATTGAAAGGATTCAACCGGTCGATGTCGAAGCCTAAAAAGATTTTCATAACCGGCGCCACCGGTTTTCTTGGCAGCCATCTTACAGCGCGTCTACTGGAGATCGGGCATCATGTGACGGCTCTTGCCCGGGGTTCGAAAAATACCTCGGCCGAAACACGAGTAAAGGATGTTTTACACGACGTTGGAACTTCACGCTTCGACCAGCTCAGCGTTCTTGAAGGGGACATCTCCCTTCCGGACCTTGGATTGAGTGAAGCTTCAAGGAAGCCGATCATCGCCTCGACCGACGAGACCTGGCATTGCGCGGCTTCGTTGTCGTTTCAACCGGAGGACCGTGACGAGATTTTTCGAATGAACGTCGGCGGCACACGTCATGTACTTGATTTCGTCAAGCAAACGCCAACGCGCCGGCTTCAGCACGTCAGTACGGCATATATTGCAGGCAATCGCCCGGACGTCGCGCTCGAAACGGAGATCGATGTCGGTCAGGGTTTTAAGAATCCGTACGAGGAATCCAAGTGTCAGGCAGAGTTGCTGATTGCCGCCGAAAACAAGCAGGCAGCGATCGTTGCTTCAATTTACCGGCCCAGCATTGTTATTGGTGATTCACGATCGGGCCGGGCGACGCATTTCCACGGTGTATATGCGTTCATTCGCGCGCTCTGGTCCGCAATTGAGCGGCTGCGGCGCCGCAAGCCGGAAGCCGGACTGGTTCATTTGCCGCTCAGGGTTCTGGGAGCCGAAGCCCAGACGCTGAACTTCGTTCCGATCGATTACGTCGTGAATGGAATGATCGGGATTTCCGAAAAATCCTGCAGCGTGGGAGGTACCTTCCACCTTGCAAATCCCATCCCTACGGAAAACCGCCTCTGGCTTCCAAACGTTTGCCGGGTCATCGGAGTCGAAGGCATTCGTCTGGTTGGAGAAAAGTCTTTCCTGAAAACCCCGATGACCAAATTGGAGGCGCTCTTTCAAAAGCAGATGGCGTTCTATTACCAGTATCTGCAGGGCGAGCCGCGATTCGATTGCCGAAGGGCTGTCGAAGCCTTGAGCAGTTCAGGCGTCGAGTGTCCGCGCATGACCGTCGAGTTGATCGATAAGATGGTCGGCTGGTATGTCAATGCGTTAAATGCGAAAGCCGTCTAGCCGCAGATTATGCGGATTACGCGGAATGTCCGGGTGGTAGCGGAGTACATCTTCGAATCACCCTGAATTCACGTGTTATTATTTGCAGGACATGCGCAAGATTGCCGTCGTAGACGACAACGCCGACAACCGTTTGATCATTCGGACGATTCTGGAGGATCAATACGAAATCATCGAATATGCCAGTGGAATCGAGGCCATAGGAGGCTTCAGAAAGAACAAACCCGATGTCGTGATTCTGGACATTTCCCTCCCGGAGATGGATGGAACCGAGATTCTCCGCCGCATTAGAGATGACGCCGATTTGCATGACCTGCCTGTAATTGCCCTCACCGCACACGCAATGGTCGGTGACCGGGAGAAATACCTTGCCGCCGGCTTCAACGACTATGTCGCCAAACCCATTCTGGATATGAGCGTTCTGTTCTCCACTATTGAACGCTGGGTCGCTCATTAGATTGGCGCTGGATGTGCTCTGCCCGCTGTATGGGGCGGAACCCGATTCGCGTTCTACTGGTTGAAGATGAGGAAACCGATTACCTGCTGACTCGCAGGAAGCTTTCCGACATTGAAAAGCAATCCTACGACCTCGAATGGGCGGATTCCTGGGGAGCGGGTATCGAGGCCGTCCGGCGCTGCGCGCACGACGTATGTCTGCTTGATTACAGAATCGGTGGCGGCGACGGGCTCGAGTTGTTGAAAGAATCCCGCCATATCGGCTGCAAGGCTCCGGTTATCCTTCTGACGGGAATCGGTGACCACCGGCTCGACGTCGAAGCCATGGAACTTGGCGCGGCAGATTTTCTGGTCAAAGACAGAATCACCCCGGAACTGCTCGAACGTTCCATCCGGTACTCCATGGCTCAAGCGGAAACGCTGGATGAAGTACAGCGCCAGCGCGACGAGTTGAGAGCCTCCGAGTTGCGCTTTCGCTCCGTCGTACAAACCGCCGCCGATGGGATCATTCTTGCAGATGACGCCGGAAATATCGTCGGATGGAACAGAGGCGCTGAAATCATCTTCGGGTATTCGGAGGACGAAATCCTCGGCGCGAGACTGGACAGATTGATGCCGGGGTCGTACAGGGAAGCGCACCTGGCGGGATTCGAGCGGTTTCGCGTGACCGGAAGGTCTCACATCGTCGGAAAGACGATGGAATTCGAGGGCCTCCGCAAAGACGGAAATGTTTTTCCCCTCGAATTGTCGCTGGCTCTGTGGAGAAGCGGGACGCGCACCATGTTTACCGGTATCGTTCGGGATATCAGCGAGCGAAAGAAAACCGAAGAGCTCAGCCGTGCGAAAGAAGCTGCGGAAGAGGCGAACCTCGCGAAAAGCAGTTTCGTTGCAAGAATGAGTCATGAGCTCAGGACGCCGCTGCACGCCATTATCGGCTTTACGAATCTCATGTTGCAGAACGCTGCCGGCTATCTCTCCTTGCAGGATCAGGATTTTCTGCAGCGGATCCTTCTGAACGCGAAAGACCAGTTGCGGCTGATCAACGGTGTTCTGGACTTGTCGAAGGTGGAAGCCGGCAGAATGGATTTGCAGGTCGACGAGATTGCGGTCGAGGCGCTGATCAGCGATGTTGTGAAACAATTTGATGGAGAACAGCGGAACCCCAAGGTTGAACTCATCATGCGATTGCCAAAGGCGAGCGCTCCGCTGCGGACGGATGCCGCAAGGCTGAAGCAGATTCTGGTAAACCTTATCGACAACGCATTGAAGTTCACTCCGCAGGGAGCGGTTATCGTCGAAATGACCGTTAGTCCGCTTGATCACAGGCCCCTTCGCATCGATGTCACCGATACGGGTATAGGCATTCCACGAGAACGAATTGGCGATATTTTTGAGCCATTCCATCAATTGGAGGATTCGCAGCGCCTGCTTCAGGGCAGCGGTCTTGGCCTTTCCATCTGCCGCTCCCTTTGTGAGTTGATGCGGTATCGGCTTGAAGTGCACAGCGACCCGGGCTCGGGATCCACCTTCAGCATCATCTTCGAAGCAGGCGTGCAAGAACTGCCTCTTACCGCATAAATCCCCCAAAACGAGGTAACTTGGGATGCACATAGTGGTGCCGAAGGCCCTATTCGCCCGGGGTAGCGGCGACTCAGTGGAATGCGCCATCTCATGTAGGACATCCGATGACAGCCGGCATGTATCATTAGAACCATAGACTTACTTCGGAGTCCACGCCAACTTCCTCGAATGACACAACTTGGAACTCCCATTGCACTTGAAGTCGCAACCCCGCGGCACGTGTGGTGTCTAGGCAGTGCACGGACCGGGAACTACCGAGAAAGTGGAGGGTAGGCAAGTAAATGAGTAAGCGATCAATTCTAGTGGTGGACGACGATCAGAGCGTGCGTAGTTATCTGTCCGATTTCCTCAGTTCGTGCGGGTACACCGTCGAATGTGCGGAAAGCGGGGATCAGGCGGTCGCGCGTCTTTCAGCCGGTTACGTTCCTTCACTCATCGTGCTGGACATTGTGATGCCCGGTATCAACGGTATCGAAGTGTTGGAAAACGTCAAGAGAATCAATTCAACCATTCCCGTCATCATTCTGTCCGCCGGCGGGCAGACAAAAACGGTCGTCGAGGCGATGAAAGTGGGCGCCTCCGATTTTCTGGTGAAGCCCTTTGAGGAGCAGGAGTTGGAGCTTGCGATCGAAAACGTACTCGAAAAGCAGAAGCTCAAGGAGGAAGTGAAGAACCTCAAGCGCCAGCTTGATTCCTACGTCGATGCGGGCGACATTCTATCCACGAATCCAAAGCTGCTGCGGATCAAAGAAATCGCGAAACAGGTCGCTGATACGGACGTTCCGGTGCTGATCACGGGTGAATCCGGTGTCGGTAAGGAAGTCCTGGCGCGGTTTGTCCATACCCATTCGTCACGGCATGACAAACCGTTCGTGAAGGTGAACTGCGCCGCGCTGCCCAATGAGTTGCTGGAGTCCGAGCTGTTCGGCTACGAACGCGGCGCCTTTACGGGGGCCTTGAACGACAAGCCGGGCAAATTCGAACTTGCCGACAAGGGAACCCTGCTGCTGGACGAAATCGGCGAGATGACTCCGCACCTGCAGGCCAAATTGCTGCATGTGCTTCAAGACTGTGAATATTCGCGCCTCGGAGGCAAGCGCACGGTGCGCGTCGATGCGAGGGTACTCGCTTCCACAAACGTCAATCTCGAAGAGAACGTCGCAAACGGCAAATTCCGCGAGGACCTTTACTTCAGGCTCAACGTGATCCGCGTCGACATACCTCCGCTGCGCGAGCGCCGTGAAGACATCCCGGTGCTGTGTAACTATTTCCTGTGCCGCTATCGCGACCGTTACAAGAGTTCCGTCGAAGAAATCTCTCCCTCATTGATGGACTCGTTTCTTCGCTACGACTGGCCGGGAAATGTCCGGCAACTTGAGAATGCGATAAAGCGCTATCTGATCCTTCCGGATATGAATATGAACCTTTCGGAACTGAAGGAACAATCGCAAGCCGGGGCAGCCGTGGCGGTTCCCATCAAACCGAAGGAAGACAGCATGTCTCTGAAGGACGTCGGGACCCGGGCGGCCGAAACTGCGGAGAAGGAACTTGTCCTGCGCGTTCTGGAAGAAACCAGCTGGAACCGCAAACAGGCTGCGCGCCGTCTCAATATCTGCTACAAGGCGCTGCTGAACAAACTCAAGCGCTGGCAGATCGATAATCGCCACAGCATCCAAAGCTCACTGACTAAGCCGGCTCAACAGGGCAGGGACTTCCAGCCGCTGCCTTTCTGAATAACTCCGGTAATCCCTTTAAGCCGCAGGTCATCGGGCCTGCGGCTTAAGCATTTTTTGAAGTATGTACCGTTGTTCCGAAGTAGAACGTCCATTCACACTACATACCGCTTAACCCATTGAAATCACGCGATTACAGACTGGCAACGTTTGTGCATCCTTGCTTACGACATCCAAATAGGAGTTGTAATGAGATTCACCATCCTGTCAGCGCTCATCGTTGTACTCGCCGGATTCATGCCCGCGGCATATGCCCAGCAGCACACCGACACTAATGCCATTCCACACGCGTACGGCGATTCCGAGTTCCGGCTTGGACCCGATGACGTCATCGAAGTGTCCGTATACCAGGATAAGGAACTCGACAGGACGGTGCCGGTGCGGCCGGATGGAAAGATTTCACTGCCTCTGATCGGGGAAATGCTTGCGAGCGGCAAGACGGCCCCCGATCTTCAAAAGGAGATCGCGCAGAGACTGAAGCAGTACATTGCCGACCCCGCCGTTACGGTCGTCGTGAAGGAAGTGAACAGCCCGAAAGTATCGGTTCTGGGTGAAGTGAAAAACCCCGGCATGTACAAGATCAGAGACCGTGCCACGCTGTTGGACGCGATCGCCATGGCCGGCGGTACGACGGAGTATGCCAAGAAAAACAAAATCGTCGTCATCCGGGCAGACTCGAACGGAGTCCCTCATCAGTTCAAGCTGAGCATCGACGACCAGATCAAGGGGCGGCGGGTCGACCCGTTCTACCTCCTGCCCTACGACAAAATTATTATCCAGTAGCCTTCGACCGGAGCGCCAAAGGAACGTATGAAGAAACTGTTAGTCATAGTCTGTCTGTTCTGTCCCGTCTGGGTATTCGCGCAACAGGGTCAAACAGGCCTCAATGGATTTTCGTTTGTGGCGCCGCTGCAGATTTCCGGCGGCGAAGACCACGGTTTTCTTGTGGATCGCACAGATCCAAACGAGCGGTTGCTGGTGCTTTCACTGCCGCCCAGCGTTCAGGTAGGGGCGCCAAACATCAAGCCGCTTCGGCTCGACGACAACATAATGGTCCTGACGCTGCCGAAGATGGCATTTCAGAACGATTCGAAACGCCATGAATTTCTGGCTACCTGGTCGCCGGAGGTTGAGCTCTTTCAACACAACTCCGACCAGAACGCGCTGAATCACCAGGCGGTCGGAACGTTTACATATTTCTTCGCCAGAAATCTCGAGGTCTCTGCCGGCGACACATACAAATCGTCGCGTGATCCGGCGAGGACACTGGAAAACGTCTTTCTTCTTCTGCCGCGGAGCCCGTATACGGAAAACGACATCAGGGCGAACATTGAGTTTCAGCCGAACGCCGTGACGTCTTTCGGCGCCCGGTACGACAACGACCATACGAATTTCGGTCAGACTGACCCGTTTCAGTCACACTTCCTCGATTCGATCTCGCAGGGCTATTCGTTCCTTGCAACGCGGATGCTGAGCCGAACGCAGCGGCTGCGCGGCACCTATTCGATTTTTAGAATCGCCCCGATCGATCACCATGCGACAGGTGAGGATCAGGTCGATGCCAGCTACGCCTTTGAAAGGCCGATACACAGCGGAATTCTGGAATACAGAGTCACCCCCACTCCGGGCACAGTCCTGGAGTTCACCGGCGGAGTGATCAAAATGGATACGGGACTCAACTATACATTCACTCTCAGCGGAGATAAACGGCTGGGCACATTCTGGTGGGTGGGCGGCGGCTACTCGCGTGCGCTTTCGTTCCAGGCTGGTTCTTCAACAGCATTTGCCTCTGGCCTCGCCAGCAACGGATTCTTCGACGTCGTCACGCTACGGTTTAAAGGCCAACCGACACGGCGCACGGCCATTACATTCGCTACGACTATGTCACGCGAGGTATCGAGTCCGCTTGTGAATGCGACCGAGGGCTTGATGGCGCGCACGCGTTTCGATTATCGGGTCTCGGATCGCGAGGTGCTGTTTGCGAGCCTGGAAAACTTTTACCAGAACGAAAACGCTTATGTCGGGACGCCGCTCTCGAGAGACCGCTTCACGGTGGGCATCCAGATTTCGCTTTCGAGCGAAACGGATCGGCGCCTGAATCACTACAACGAGGATTCACAGTACGTCGCCTTGACGGATCACCAGCGTCGTCAGTCGACGCCCCAGCAGTAGGAGGATCAATGGCCAGCACCGCAGGTAATTCATTGTCGATTTTTTCACTACTTGACGCGCTGCGGCGTCGCAAGATTTTCGTCATCATACCGACGGTCCTGCTGACCGCCGGGTTCGCCGTCTTCGCGCATTACCAGCATGACCGCTATAAGGCGACTGCCGTCATCGCGGCGGAGCAGACCACGCCGCCGGAATATCTCCGGTACCTTGAGCCCCCGCCTTTGGACATCAGAGACCACCTGTTTACAGTGCGCGAGGTGTTATTGAGTGATCCCGTCATACAGGCGGCTGCAAAGGCTACAAAGAAATACGGCCATACAGCAGGCGATCTGACGCCTCAGCAGATCGAAGAGTTCCGGCAGGAACTCACTTCACAAACGGATTTCATCAAAATCGAAAACGAGCACACATTCACGCTGACCTATGACTCGGGCGACCGGTATGAAGCAATGAATGTGGCGAATAAGCTTGCGGAAGTGTTTGTGAGGGACGCTTCGGCCAAGCACGAACAAAAGACCAACGATGCCTCGAAAGTCATCGACGACCAGCTCTCGGCTTTAACAAAGCACATCGAAGGTGAGAGCAAACAGATCCACGATTACAAAACAACCGCTGTGCACGCTCTCCCCGACCATCTGGATGACAATATTCACGCGGTTGATAACGCAAAAGATCAGATCCAGGACCGCCAGACGAAGATCACTGATGAAGAGGCGAAGAAGGCCTCCATTGAAGATCAACTTAAAGACCTTGAAGCCAAGGGTGTCCTGGATCAACCCATGATCCATGAGAAGACGCCAAACGAAGTGAAACTCGATGAACTGCGGATCCAACTGGCGCAACTTCAAACGCGCTATACGGCCGATCACCCTGAAGTAAAGGAAACAAAACGGCAGATCTCCGAACTGGAGAACGCCGTTGCATCCGCGCCGCAGAAAGGCCGGAGCGAACCCAGCGCAAACTACCTCAAGTATTCGGAATTGAAAGCAGACCTGGAAGGCTCCGAGCAGCGTATTGCCGGATACAAGAACGATATCCAGCATTTGACCACTCAAATGGAAACGTACAACAGCCGGCTGGAGTCAACTCCGCAGCACGAAAAAGTAATTGAAGACATGAACCGCGAACTCAACCTCGGCGAAAAACAAATGTATGCATTGCTCGATAAGAAGCTCGATAACAGCATGGCGAAAGGTTACGAGCAGTCTCAGGCTGGAATCGCTTTCGCCGTGTCGGAGCCGGCGCCCCTGCCGGGTGCCCCTTACAGCCCGCAGCGCGCCCGGTTGCTCCTGATGGGCCTGGCGGCAGGCCTTGGGCTCGGCCTCGTCCTGGCTTTCGTGCTGGAGCAGAACGATACGACTTTTGGAACCGTCGACGATTTTCAGGCATTTACGACCCTGCCCATTTCGGGTGTGGTACCGAATATTGCGCCGGCGAAAAAAGGCCAGAAGGCCCTCAATCCCATCGTGACCGTTCAGGATCCCGACTCTGTTGCCGCTGAACAATATCGGATTCTTGCCATGAAGGTGCAGCAACAATGCGACGCTTCGCGATCGAAAGTCGTGATGGTGACGAGCGCGGCAGGTGGAGAAGGCAAGTCTCTCACCGCGATTAATCTGGCAGCGGCGCTTTCCGCAAGCACAGACGAGCCGGTGCTCCTTATCGACGCGGATATGCGAAAGCCGCGGGTGGCCGATTATCTGAGACTGATCGTCGGCGCCGAGAAGGGATTTCACGATCTGCTCGTCCATGCGGATGCTGATCCAGGCAGGTACGTCCATCGGATCAAAAACCTGTTCGTCATTCCCGGCGGGGTTGCCCAGGCCAATCCTGTTGCGGCTTTGTCGTCGCCGAAGGCACGTGTGCTGTTCGACAAGCTGAAGAGCGGCTTTGCCTACGTCATCGTCGACGCGCCGCCGGTGCTGCCGATCGCGGACAGCCACCTTCTCGCCGGCCTGGTCGACAAGGTTCTTTTCGTCGTGCGGGCGAGACAAACGCCGCGTGAACTGTTCCAGCATGCGTTGGAGGGCTTCGACGCGGCCAATCTCCTGGGCGCAGTGCTGAATGACGTCGACTACCAACGCAGCCGCTATGCGTACGCGTACGAGTATTACAAGAAGACAGCATGATCAAGGTGTGGCTTTACTCGATTGCATCCTTCTTTTCGCTCGCCGTGCTTCTGGCGGCGCGGCACTTCGGCGGCGGGACGCATCTGCAATTCATGGGTGAAAGCCTGGGTCTGGTAATCGTGCTCTTGTCATGTCAGATCTGCTTTCACCTGAATGGAGTCGACGAACTTCTGGTCGATTCCAAGCCCCAGGTGTTCATTCAGTCGATACTGAAGTCTGCCGGCTCCGGCTTTGTCATTGCTGCGCTGCTCTTTTATATCTTTCCCAGACTTTCTCCCGGGTATGCCGCTGCAGCGGCATCCGCCTGCTTTTTGATGTTTGGCATCGTTGTCATGCGACCGATCGTACGCTCGCTGGCGAAAAGCGGCGACCCGGAAAGCACTGTCATCGTCGGTTCTGAGACCATGGCGCGCAAGTTGTACAGCGAAATTGTAGATGAGGGGGGAGCGGGCAGCCTTCGTGTCCTGGATTATGCCGATCTCAACCCGTTGTCTCAGAGGGAGGCTATTTCACGGATCGTTGTGGCAGACCCTGAAATCCGGCAGGAAAGCGACGCCGCGAAGACACTGATCGATCTGAAGCTGCGAGGCATCCGGGTCGAGAGCGCCGTCGAATCCTTCGAGCGTGCCAGCCGCAAGATCTGGATTGAAGGGTTATCGCCGGAGCGATTGATCTTTGCAAAGGGCTTCTGTCCTTCGAAGGGATACCTGTTTGTGAAGCGTGTTCTGGACATCGCATTATCGGTTGCGCTCCTGACCGTGACGGCGCCGCTGATGGCGATGATTGCGGCCGTCATCAAACTGGAAAGTCCGGGAGCAGCAATCTTCAGTCAGGAACGCGTCGGCCTGATGGGACGCCGCTTCATCGTCTACAAGTTTCGCTCGATGCGGCAGGACGCAGAACGTCATACCGGGCCGACCTGGGCGACGGAAAACGACGACCGGGTCACAAGAGTCGGCACAATTTTGCGGAAGGCCAGACTCGACGAGCTGCCGCAAATATGGAACGTCTTGCGCGGAGATATGAGCTTTATCGGGCCACGCCCGGAGCGGCCGTATTTCGTGGATATCCTCAAAGGCAAAATCCGCTATTACGACCTCCGCCATTATGTAAAGCCGGGCATTACGGGCTGGGCTCAGGTGATGTATCCGTATGGCGCATCTATCGAGGATTCGCATCACAAGCTCGAATACGACCTCTACTACGCAAAGAACAACTCGTTGAAGCTGGACTGCTTGATTCTGCTCAAGACTGTTGGTGTGGTCCTGAAGGGTGAGGGAAGATGAAAATCGTCGGTATCGGCGGCGGTACTGGCCTTCCGGTGCTTCTCTCTGGCCTGCGGGAAATACGGCAGATGGGACCGTCTCAGATCGACATCACGGCAATCGTTACGGTCTCGGACAGCGGCGGGTCGACCGGCGCGCTTCGTAAAGCCTTCGATATGCCGGCAATGGGTGACATCCGGAAGTGCTTGATTGCTCTTGCGCCGGAGCGCGCGGTACTAACCTCGGTCTGCGAGCACCGGTTCGATAATCCGGAATCATTTGCCGGACATTCGCTCGGTAATCTGATCCTGTCCGCACTGTATCAAATGTCGGGTAACTTCGCCGCGGCTGTCCGGCTGGCATCGGACCTGATGGAACTCCAGGGGAAAGTCCTTCCTTCGACGGACCAGCCCGTTACGCTTTGCGCCCTTTACGAAGACGACCGGATCGTGCGCGGCGAATCCAACATTCCTCGACCGGGCCGGCGCATCCGGCGTGTCTGGTTCGATGTGCAGAACCCGCCTCCGGCTCCAGGCGTAATCGAGGCGTTGAGAGAAGCGGACGCCATTGTTCTGGGCCCGGGCAGTCTTTACACCAGCATTGTGCCGAACCTTCTCGTCGCGGGAGTGGTCGACGCGATACAGAGTTCCACCGCGATCAAAATCTATGTCAGCAATCTGATGACACAGGCCGGTGAGACCGATGGGTATTCCGCAACGGACCATGTGAGCGCGCTGCTGGAGTATCTACCCGCAATCGATGTGTGTGTGATGAATTCTTCGGGCATCGGCACGGGAGTTGCAGAACGGTATTTCATGTCGGGATCCGAAATGGTTGCAGGCAGGCCGCTGGACGAAGACGGTATGCGCAGGAAGGGCGTCCTTCCTGTTGCGGCGCCCCTTTTGAAGGCCGGTCAAGTCAAAGCGCGGCATGATCCCGCGACTCTGGCCCGGCTGGTTGTATCACTCGCGCGCGGCTTTGCCGGCGCGCATGAACTTATATGTGCGTAGGGAATGGGAGGTAACATGTGCGGAATCGTCGGCTATATCGGTTCCCGGGAAGTGTCCAGCGTCCTTGTTGACGGATTGAAGCGGCTGGAATATCGCGGCTATGACTCATGCGGCATCGCGATCATGGAGGAAGGAACCCCGAATGTCATCCGCTCCGTCGGCCGGATCGGCACTCTTGAAGAAAAGATAAAGGCGTCCGATAAGGGTGACGGCTCTGTTAAATGCGGCATCGGACACACCCGCTGGGCCACGCACGGGCGTCCGAGCGAGACAAACTCCCATCCCCACCGGGACTGTACGGGCCGCTTCTACGTGGCGCACAACGGCATCATCGAAAATTATCTCTACCTCAAGCATCGCCTGATTGCCGAGGGCCACAAATTTCAGAGCGAGACCGATACCGAGGTTCTTCCTCACCTGATCGAGAGCTACTACGAAGGCGATCTTGAAACGGCGGTTCGCCGTGCTCTGAAGGACGTTGAAGGCGTCTACGGCATCGCCGTCGTTTCTACTGAAGGCGGCGGCAATAAAATCCTGGCTGCGCGCAACGGCCCGCCGCTCGTTGTCGGCGTCGGTTCAGGGGAATATTTCATTGCATCGGACGTTCCCGCGCTGCTGCCTTATACGCGGGACATGGTGTTTCTGAGAGACGGCGAGATCGCGATCATCAATCACGATGGAGTTCGAATCAAGGACATCGACGGCAAGTGCGCGTGCCGCGAGCCGGAAACCATAACCTGGACCGCCGAGATGGCGGAAAAAGAAGGCTATGCCCACTTCATGCTCAAAGAGATTCACGAGCAGCCGCGAGCCATTCGCGACACCCTGCTATGCCGGGTGGCAGCCGACGACTCGCTCACGCTCGCCGCGGAGCTGGGGAATCCCGCAATCCTTAAGGAAGCGGAGCGGGTCACCATCGTTGCGATGGGAACCTCGCTGCATGCGGCTCAGGTCGGTAAGTTCCTGATCGAATCCCTGGCCCGCGTTCCTGTCGAGGTCGACAACGGATCCGAATTCCGCTACAGAGATCCGATCGTCGGCCCTAAACATCTGGTCATCGGAATCAGCCAGTCCGGCGAAACCGCGGATACCCTGGCCGCCATGAAGGAGGCGCGGGACAAGGGCGCCTACCTGATGTCCATCTGCAATGTGGTGGGAAGCCAGGCGGCACGCCAGTCGGACAGTGTCATTTACACGCATGCCGGCCCCGAAATCGGCGTCGCCTCGACCAAGGCGTTCACGACCCAGCTGGTGGCCCTTTACCTTCTTGGACTTCAACTGGCGCAGTCGCGCGGAACGCTGTCGAAGCATGAAATAGAGCGGCATGTCCGCCAGCTGCGCGACGTGCCCGACCAGATCAACAAGCTGCTTGATCAAAGCCAGGGGATTGCCGGGCTGGCCGAGAAGTTCTGGAAGTATCGCGATTTCCTGTATCTCGGCAGGGGAATCCAATATCCCGTCGCCTTAGAAGGAGCGCTCAAGCTCAAAGAGATTTCATATATCCATGCCGAAGGTTACGCCGCCGGTGAAATGAAACATGGCCCGATCGCCTTGATCGACGCGGAAATGCCGGTCTTTGTTCTGGCGGCACAGGACGCCGTTTATCGGAAAACGATGGGTAATATCGAAGAGGTAAAAGTCCGGGACGGCATTGTGATCGCTGTCGCCACGGAAGGCGATCATGAGATCGCCGGAAAGGCGGATTACACAATCTATATTCCGGACGCCGATCCCCTCATCAATCCGATTTTATCCGCCATACCTCTACAACTGTTTGCATATCACGTGGCTGCCTTACGCGGATGCGATGTCGATAAACCGCGCAATCTGGCCAAGAGTGTGACTGTGGAATAGTGAGCGGCTGCGAACGCAAGCCCGGCGCGAAGCGCAAACGCGATAGCGTGCAGCCGGGAACAAAGCCGCAGCCATCAAGAAATAGGAGCCACCATCATGAGCACGATTATTGAAAACGATGTGACCGTCAAAACCGATGCCTATCTCGAGCTGGAGGAGAAGATAAAGACGAAGACCGCAAGGTTCGGAGTCATTGGTCTTGGGTATGTCGGCCTGCCGCTGGGATTGACGCTCAGTGACGCGGGCTTTAACGTCACTGGAATCGATATCGATACCAATCGGGTCGACGCCATCACCGCAGGCCGATCCTACATCACGGATATCGGCGACAGGCAATTGCAGAAAGCCATCTCGGAAAAAAGGTTTCACGCGACAACCGATCTCTCCGAAATCCGCAATCTCGACGCGGTCAGCATCTGCGTTCCTACGCCATTGCGGAAAACGAAAGATCCGGACATGTCCTATATCATCTCCGCTGCCGATGCCATCGCGAAAGAGTTGAGGCCGGGACAACTGATCATCCTGGAAAGCACGACGTATCCCGGCACGACAGAAGAACTCGTCCTGCCGGCGCTCGAGGCCGGCGGCCTGCGCGTTGGACAGGATTTCTTTCTGGCCTTCTCGCCGGAACGCGTCGACCCGGGTAACGGCAAATACGCGACAAAAGACATTCCCAAAGTTGTCGGCGGTACGACGCCCCGCTGCGCGGACCTGGCCGCGATGCTTTACGGCTCCGCGATGAAGCAGATCGTTCCGGTCACTTCGACACGCGTGGCTGAAATGGTCAAGTTGCTTGAAAATACGTTTCGCAGCGTCAACATTGCGCTGGCGAACGAAATCGCATTGATGTGTTCGCACATGAAGATCGATGTGTGGGAAGTCATCAAGGGCGCGGCTTCGAAACCCTTCGGGTTTATGCCTTTCTATCCCGGACCGGGACTGGGAGGACATTGCATCCCGATCGATCCGCTGTATCTGGAATGGAAGTCGAAAATCGACGGCTTCGAGTCGAGATTCATCGGACTGGCCGACAAAGTCAACAGCGGAATGCCTCGTTTTGTCGTTACCCGCGCCATGGAACTTCTGAATGAACGCGGTAAGGCGATGCGTGGATCGAAGGTGCATGTTCTCGGCGTGACCTACAAGAAGGACATCAGCGACAGCCGGGAATCTCCGGCGCTGGAAGTCATCAAGCTGCTGGCCGGCCTGGGCGCGGAGGTGTCGTACAGCGACCCTTACGTTTCTTCGCTTCGGCTTGACGGCCGCAGCATCGATGCCGTCCGGCCGAGCCGGGAGGTCCTGGCCGGGTGCGACCTGGCAATGATCATTACGAACCACACTGCATTCGACTATGCCGAGATCCTGCGGAACGCCCCCGTGGTGTTCGACACGCGGAACGCCACGGAGGGCATGAAGGCGAACAATCTGGTGAGGTTATAAGTTACAGGTGCTGCAAGCTATCTTCTGGCTCAGCTTTTTCTTCGTGTTTTACGTGTACTTCGGATATCCGGCCGTGCTGCTGATCTGGAGACGATTGGCCGCGCGGCCGGTCCGCAAGAAGTACTGGGAACCCGGCGTGAGCATCGTCATAGCGGCTCACAATGAAAGGGCGGGCATTGCAAAGAAGCTGGAGAACTGCCTTTCTCTGCGCTATCCCAGACAGAAGCTTCAAATCATCGTCTCGTTGGATGGCCCTACGGATGGCTCCGAATTCCTGGTCTGGAAGTATGCCTCGCGCGGCGTCGAGATGGTGCACTCGAAGCAGCATACCGGTAAGGCCGGAGCTTTAAACCGCGCCATGCGGCGGGCAACCGGCGAGATTGTGGTTTTTGCCGACGTGCGGCAGAGGTTCGATCGTGATGCCGTTCGTGAGCTGGCCGCGAATTTTGTCGACCCGCAGGTTGGCGCCGTGAGTGGCGAGTTGTTGCTGATGGATGAGGCGGAGCAGCAGTCCACAACGGACGTGGGTCTGTATTGGCGGTATGAAAAGACGCTTCGTTCCATTGAGAGCGAGGTTCATTCGATTGCCGGCGCGACCGGCGCCATCTATGCCATACGCCGAGAGCTGTACGAGGATTTACCGGAGGACGCGCTGCTCGATGATGTCTTGACCCCGCTTCGAATCGTGCTGAAAGGGAAGCGAACCGTGTTCGACGCGGACGCTAAAGCGTACGACGTCGTGGCTTGTTGTCCCCTTGCAGAGTACGGGCGCAAGGTGCGGACTCTGGCGGGAAACTACCAGTTGTTAAGCCAGCTGCCGGCCGCGCTGACTCCCTGGAGAAATCCGATCTTCGTCCAGTTTATCTCGCATAAAGTGGGGCGGCTGCTCGTGCCCTGGGCGCTGCTGGCGCTGTTTGTATCGAATGCCTTCATGGTCCACGGCTTCTACGCGTTGACATTTTCAATGCAGGCGGCCTGGTACGTCTGTGCCGGCGCCGGGTATCTGCTTTCGAAGCGAGAAATCGCCGCGCCGGTTCTTATCCCGGAGGAAGGTAAGCGGGCGGCATGAGGCGGATGCTCTCACTACCGTATACGTTTGTTCTCATGAACTGGGCGGCGGTTGCCGGTTTGTACTACTTCATTACTGGAAAGAAGGACGTTTGGTCGAAGAGCAAGTCCTCGCACATACACAACAGGACATAGCCAGCGCCGGCCTTTCGGTTGAAGTGGTAAGGGGTCTGGATCGCTTCAATGCCCTGGCGCCGGAGTGGGACAGGCTGGTCGAAAGATGCGGCGCCGATCGCGTATTCCTGTCGCATAACTGGTTTCGCACGTGGTGGGAATCGTTCGGGCAGGGCAACGAATTGCACGTCATGATGGTCCGCGCCCGCGGAGAGCTTGCCGCAGTCGCTCCATTGATGAAGACGCGGGCTACCATCTATGGCTTAAAGCTGAACGCAATTCAGGCGATTTACAATCCGCACACACCGCGCTACGACTTTATCGCCGCAGGCGATCCGGATCCGCGCCTGTATCGCGCCATCTGGAATGAACTGGCAGCCAGCGGAGAACCCGACGCGGTTATTCTGACTCATATTCCGAAGAACTCGCCAACCATCTGCAGGATGGAGGCGCTCGGCAGAGAAGCCGGATGGCTGACCGGGCAATGGGCGGCGCCACCGTCGCCCTTCATCCCGCTGGCGGAGGGCTACGGGGCGTTCTTCGAGCAGCTGAAGAACGGCGCTCAGTACAATTTGAGCAAACGTTACGCACGCCTGCGGAGAAAGGGTCCGGTCGAGGTCGAAATCATCCGCAGTCCGGCGGAAGTGGACCAGGCGCTCGCCGACGGCTTCCGTATTGAAGCTGCGGCCTGGAAGGGTGTGGAAGGAACTGCCATTACCTCTGATCCGACCGTTGCGGAGTTCTATACGCGGCTGGCCAGGAGAGAGGCGAAGCTCGGCCGGCTCCGGCTTGCCTTCCTCCGTTTCTGCGGAAAACGCATTGCCTTCAATTATCTGTTGCGCAGCGGAACAAAGCTGTATGGCGTGAAAATCGGCTACGACCCCGAGTACCACATGTATTCTCCCGGCAACATGCTGCTGAATCTTCTTCTTCAGCAGGCCTGCGCGGAAGGTGTCGAGCAGTACGATTTCCTTGGCGGGGATGACGAATGGAAATTTGAATGGACGAATGAAAAGCTCGACCACCGCTGGCTGTTTCTGTTCAGAAACCGACCGTCCATGCGCCTCCTTCACTACCTGAAATTCAGCCTTGTGCCGGCAGTCAAGCCACGATTGAAAAGCATATACACATGAAAATCGAAACCATTCGAAGTTCGGAGGAATTTTTTGGATTGCGCGGCGCATGGAACGAATTGCTGGCGTCCAGCGCGTCGAACGGCGTATTCCTGACCCACGAATGGCTGGCTTCCTGGTGGAAACATCTAGCGGAAGGCCGCCGTTTGTCGATCCTTGTCGCGCGCGACAATGAACGGTTGACCGGCATCCTGCCGCTCGCCGAGCGGCAGGCCGACTACGCCAGGATGATGCCCCGGACACTGGAATTTCTAGGCAGCGGTGTGATCGGTTCCGATTATCTCGATGCCATTATCGAACCAGGCCGCGAGGATGAGGTCAATACTGCGTTCGCAGACTATTTCCATAGCCGCGGGTTGATGCTTCAGCTCAGCCAGCTTCGGACGGGAAGCTGCCTGGTTTCAAGCCTGGCGAAGTCATTAACGGCTTGCGGCTGGGCGGCATCAGATACGAAATTGAACATCTGCCCCTACATCGATCTGCAGGGCAAGACCTGGGAAACATTTCTGAGCGGAATCGGCCCGAATATTCGCAAGAACCTGAACCGGTATCTGCGTCTCCTTCCGAAGAATTTCGAGATGCGCGTGGACTGCGCTCGCATGCCGAAGGAAGCGGCCGCCGCGCTCGATATCGTGATCGACTTGCATCGCAAGAGGTGGGAGGCTGCCGGAACCTCGGAGGCGTTTCAGACGCCGGCGGTGAACGCCTTTCATCATGACTTCGCCCGGCTTGCGGCAGAGCGGGGGTGGCTGCGAATCCTCCTCGTATGGCTGAACGGCCGGCCCGCCGCGTCGTTGTACGGACTCCTGTATGGGCAGAAGTTTTATTTTTACCAGTCGGGCTTCGATCCGGAGTTCAGCAAGCATAGCGTCGGCGTCGCAGTCATGGGGCTCGCGATCAAAACAGCCATCGACGAAGGCGCACTCGAGTACGACTTCCTCCATGGAGATGAAGAATACAAGTTCCACTGGGCTACCGCGACGCGCGGCCTGGGCCGTATCGAGTTGTATCCTCCCGGCGCCGGAGCGCGGATTTACAGGCATGCGATTCATCTCAATCGAGCCGCCAGACGCGTGGCACGGCGAGTGCTTAGTAACGCTTGATGCGTTTTCTGCGTTCTGTCGGAAAAACCTGTTATGCGTCGGTATATAACGTTACGCGCACCGTGGGCCGCCGGGGCGCGCCTTCCGGCGCGCCTTTTATCATCTGCTATCACCGCGTGGTCGAGGATTTCGAGGAAAGCGCAAAGACCGCGATTCCCTCGATGCTGGTCAGCGCCAGGATGCTGGAACGGCACATCGACTGGCTCGCGCGGCGATTCTCAATCGTCTCCCTGGACGATGTTGGGCGTCACCTAGAGTCCGGCCACTCCGCTCGAAAACCTATTGCCGCCATCACATTCGACGATGGCTACGCCGACGTCTTTCACCATGGGTTCCCCCTGCTGAAGCGTAAGGGAATACCCGCTGCCGTCTTTGTTGTCACCGATCTTGCCGGAACCGGCAGGCCTCAGATCTTCGACCGCCTCTATCTTTCGTTGCGGCTGGCCGGATCCCGCGGGTTGCCGCTCAGGGAAACAGTCAACGCTGCAATCCGGGCTGCGGGTGTGGAAGGAGCCGGCGTCAGCGCAGCTCCTGCTGCCGGCGATGAGGCGTTTCGAGTAATGACGGTGTTGTTGAACCGCTTTCCAGGGGAATCGGTGGAACGCATCATGGCGGAACTCTCAGGCGGATCTGCGATGGAAAAGGCGCTGGAGGAATCCGGTCCGCTTACCTGGGAAATGATCGAAACGATGCACAAGAGTGGCATCACGATCGGGTCGCATACGAAGTCGCACACACTGCTGACCAGCGAAAGCCTTGCGGAAGCGGCGTCGCAGCTTACCGGATCGAAGCAAACGATCGAGTCCCGGTTGAGAGCGCCGGTCCGGCATTTCGCATATCCGGATGGACGCTTCAATCCCCTCGTAGTGCAAGCCGTGCGCTCGGCCGGTTACCAGTTCGCGTACGGCATCTGCCGGCAGCGCGATCCCGGGTTCCCGTTGCTGACGATATCCCGAAAAGTCCTCTGGGAGCGGGCCAGTCTGAACCTGTGGGGAGGCTTCTCCTCATCCATCATGAATTGCCACGCACATGGGGCATTCGATCCCGAAGATCGCTGTGAGCACGATCATTCCTCAAGCGAGCCAGGTGAAAATTAATGGAACGATCAATTGAATATCCGTTAACTGGGGTCCGCCGGCAGCAATGGATACGTCAGGCGGAGCCGGTGGCCGTCGATACCGGCGGTCCGAAAACCGCATTCAAACTTCTGATCCTGTTTCTGCTTGTTCTTTATTCGAACGTTTCCGTCATTTTTAAACTCGATGCCTTCCGGCCCGCCCTGCTGATTGCCGTCGCCGCTCTCACCATGATGGTTATCGAACTCGGCCAGCTGCGGCAGTCGTTCAAGCTGATGTGGCCGCAGAGCGCAATGGTGCTCGCATTTTTCGGGGCCTGCATTATTTCGACGCCGACGGCATTCTGGGTAGGCCATGCCGTGGACCAGACGATCGATGTCGGCAAAATCGTACTCGTGTACATCCTTCTGGAAAACGTCATCACTTCGGAAGACCGCCTCCGGAAGGTGCTGTTCACGCTGGTGATCGGCGGGATATTTCCAGCCGTCGGAACAATCGATCACTACAAGGAAGGCATCCTGGTCGAGCATTCCCGCGCCGCCTGGCGCGGTATTTTCGGGAATCCCAATGAAGTGGCTTATGCGCTGATCATCCTGGTTCCGATTGCGCTGACACTCGCCAGCAAATCCGGATGGTTTGTGCGCGTGGGTCTGTGGTTGATCCTCGCAGTCTATATGCTCGCGATCTTCCTGACGTTTTCTCGCGGAGGCTTGCTGGCGCTGTTTGCCGTGGTTGCCCTGATGGGCTGGAAACAGAAGTCCGCGCTGATCCGGATCGGCCTGGCCGCGGGTATGGTCGGCGGTCTGGTCGTGATCGCCATGTTCTGGACCCGGAGTTCCGGTGGTTTCAGCAATATCAAGCAGGACGGCTCGGTTCAGGAACGCATGGTGACTCTCGAAGCCGGAATGAGAATGTTTCTGCGGAATCCGCTGCTGGGTGTCGGGCCGGGCGACTCGAGCGTTGCCTATGCGCTTTACGCCGGCAGAGATGCGGACTGCGGCTGCCACGACCAACTCGTGGTTCACAACGCATACATTCAGGCCCTGGCCGAGGTTGGCATTTTGGGATCCGTTCCTTTTCTGCTCTTCATCTTCGTTTCACTATATCAGGCCTGGAAGCTGGGATCGGGGCCGCTGGGTCCGTACGCCACTGCCCTGGAGCTGGCCATGTGGGGCCTCGTCCTCTGTTTTATCTCGGGCGGATTTATTTACACGTGGTGGCCTTACATCCTGGTGGGAGTGATCGCCGCCACCAGGCGAATTTCCGATTCAATGCCAGCGGAGGGCGCGCATGCCGTCTGACGATTCAACGTTCAAGCCTGCATTCAAGTTGATGGCCGGACGGGTTGCGGCCTTCGGGATCACGTTCCTGACCCCCGTTCTGCTCGTACGTGTGTTCTCGAAGGCCGAGTTCGGTACGTACAAGCAATTCATGTTGATTATGTACACGCTTTTTCTGATCGGCCAGTGCGGGCTCGCCGAATGCCTGTTTTATTTTCTGCCGAAGAAGCCGGAGCGCGGCGCATCGTATGCGCTGAATTCCGTCCTGATGCTCGGGATCAGCGGACTGCTGTGCTGGATCGGGTTATTGATCAGTCCCGGCCGTATCGCAAGCTGGATGAGCAATGCCGCACTGGCCCGGTATATACCGGTAATGGGCGCCTATCTCCTGTTCATGTTGATGGGGACCGTGCTTGAGATCTCAATGGTGGCCCGCAAGCGTTACAATCTCGCGGCAGCAACTTACGTTATATCCGATCTGTTGCGCGCCGTCGCTCTTGTCGTGCCGGCACTGATCACCAGAAGCCTGATGTGGGCTTTGGCCGGAAGCGTCGTATTCTTCTTCTTCCGCGTGTGCGCCATATTTGGATATTTCAGATCGGAGTTCAAGGGACGCCTGCACATGGACAAGGCGCTGCTGAAAGAACAATGGGCCTATGCTCTGCCGTTTTCGCTGTCGGTAATTGTTCAGGTCATTCAGCAGAATTATCATCAATACGCTGTCGCATTTCATTTCGATGCGGCCACATTCGCCATTTATTCGGTCGGCTGCTTGCAGATCCCGCTGGTTGATTTTATGGCCACGCCGGCATCGAACGTGATGATGGTCCGGATGACGGAAGAGCAGAGGGAAGGGCAGATCCGGAATCTGCTCCCGATCTGGCACGATACGACCAGAAAACTGGCTTTGCTGTTCTTTCCATTCGTCGGTTTGCTGGTCGTCAATGCCTACAGATTGATCACGTTGTTGTTCACGAAGTCGTATGCCGCAAGTGTTCCGCTATTCATGGTGTGGTGCCTGTCCATCATTCTGACGGCCTTTCAGACGGACGGTGTACTGCGGGTGTTCGCGGAAATGAAATTTCTGGTCGGTATCAATCTGGTTCGCCTCACGATTGTCCTTGTCATGATGAGCTGGTTTCTTTCGACATTCCAGTTGATGGGCGCGGTGATGATCACGCTCGTAGGCATGTTTGTGGCGAAGGTCATGGGTGTTGTCCGGATCAAGACGCTTTTGGAAAGCTCACTTGCCGAGATCCTTCCATGGAAGAATCTCGCCGGCATCCTGATGGCCGCGATGGTCGCCGCTGTGCCGGCCATCGTGTTGAACGCGAGACTCGCACTTCCGACCCTGGTCATGCTGCCGCTGTGCGGGATGGCATATGCCGCGACGTATGGGCTGATTGTCTGGATATTCGGACTTCTCGACGAAGGCGAAAAAGCCTCGGTGAAACGGATTCTGTACGTATGCAAACGGACTGTCGGATTAGCGGAGCCGGCGCCTGTTTTCAGGAAGGCTGTTTAGTGGTGGTCCGCAAGGGAGGAAACGGAAATGGAACCTAAGGTTGTGAATCAGGCTCTGACAGCGGAGGAACCCACGGCAGGCACTGTGGACGACTCGCCGTCGATGGTAGGCGAGTGGAAAGAGGCCGCCGACTAGGCAGGGGAGGGAAGGAACCACAAGAAGCACAAAAGCCGCAACCAAACGTTTTTAGCCGCAGATGACGCGGATGACGCAGATGGGGGCGCAAGAAGACGGCTTAGAATTCGCCTTCATCTGCGTCATCCGCGTCATCTGCGGCTAAAACAGTTTGGTTTCTTCCCCGTCTATCAGCGGCTCACTCGCCGGTTGATTTCGCGGCCCAGCCAGTCGCGGGCGGCCATCAGTTTTGCCGGATCCTGATCGTAGTCGTAGGTGTTGTGAAGCAGCCCGGTGATCCCGTCCGAGACTTCCTGATTACCCGCCAGCTTCGTCAGCAGGACGAGATACTCATAGTCCTCGAGCCCTTCCCGAATGAGTTTGAGGCGGATGCTTTCGATCGGAATCTGTTTCGTGCCGCCGATGACTTGAGGCCTGCCAGGGTAGAAGAGGGTTCCATCGCCGTTGCCGGCGTATACGTTGACGTCCTTCCATGGGTCGGGTTTCCGTGCGAAGGCTTCGTCCATGCTGTAATAAAGCTCGCCCTGCATACCGTATTTCCAGGTGAGCCACTCCATGATGCGATTGCGGACGGGCGCGTCGTCGATCATATAGCTCGGCCAGCCCCGGAAGTACTCGCCTCCGATGACGTCGCAGCCGTGGCTGCCACATGCCTGATACCACCACAACCGTTTGCCCTTTGTGAGCTCGGGCTGGTAAGCGGCTCGTTCCACCATGGGATTGCAGAAATCGTACTGATGGGGCTTCCGCTCGAAACAATTGATCGGCGGAGTCCAGATATCGATGAAATCGGACCAGTCTGAATGAAATGGCGCAGTAACCAGGTTCTGCAGCGCGGGGTCGGCCTTGTGCACCAATCGTCCAAGTTCGGCCATCGCGGGGTAGGAGTTCGCCTTCGGCTCATCCCACAGGTAGTCGATCAGGCGATCGAACCAGCCTTTTTCACGAAAATGCTGGGCAATCTGGCGCCAGAATTGGACCTGTTGCTCCGGCGTTTTTACCAGCGGGGGCGTGTGAATGGCAACGGAAGTGGCTTTAGCTCCGCTCAACGGCTCGTTCGATGAGAACACCATGCCGTTCATGAACGGCGCCATCACGCCGTCGTATTCATCCCAGTACAGCTGGACATTGCCGTTGACGATTTTGATGATGGGAAGGATGCTGGCGCTGCCGTCGAGAGTGATTCGATTCCAGAGCGCCGATTTCGCGTACAGATAGGTGATGTCGTCGACGTCCTTGTCTTCTTTATAACGCCCGTAATGTATCCGCTCCGCCGCATTGCCGCTGAATCCGAACGCCGTCGGCAGGCTTGAAGTGCTCGGCAATTGAAAGTTCCAGACTTCAAGTTCGACCGGCACCGTGATGGGAGTTTTGCCCGCCGCCGTCACTTGAACTTCACCTCGATACGTGCCTGCGGGAGTGGCCGGCGGGACGAAGACGTCGATCCAGATGGGCTGGGTGCGGCCGCTGGTCAACTTGAATGGGAAGGCATTGCGCTTTTCGTTCGCGAAGCGGTCGATGCGGGGAATCAACGGGTCCGGCCACTCACCCGTTCCACCGTCGAGGGATGATGGACGTGCCAGATCCAGATAACCTTCGAAATAGACCGTAATGTACTTCTCGGACGAGATCGTTTCCCGCGGACCACGGAGATCGGAGACCTGGACGTCGATTCCGTCCACATCCTGACCTTGAGCCCTCAGGACGAGCTGGAACGGTTCGAATTCATTGCGCGCCGCGTGGATTTTTGCGCCGTGAGTGGCATTCGGAGGTTCGCTAGCGGACGGGCGGATCTTTTCGAGGTCCCCCGTGGTCCACCATGTCAAGGCCGGCTGGGGAGCCGGTCTCAGAAAACTGAGCAACAGCGGTACCGTTGCAAGGGCAAGAAAAGACCATCGGCTCATCAGCATGACCACCTCGATCCTGGAAGAACGAGCAAGGCTCTTGCCAAACGGATCCGACAGGCGCCAAGGCAGCCGTTTCGATATTCGTCAGGGTTCGATGGCCACCGATCCATCCGGGCCTTCG
>DASXLG010000154.1 GCA_036496425.1 Terriglobia bacterium
GATGAGTGGGTTTCGACGTTTATATCTGAGAAGGGACTATCCCGTGAGCATGGGGACCGTGAAGTGGTTTAACGCAACCAAGGGCTATGGCTTCATCCAGCCGGATGACGGCGGCAACGATGTGTTCGTGCACATCAGCGCAGTCGAACGTGCCGGCCTCGGCACGTTGCGCGAGGGCCAGAAGATCTCGTACGAAATCGTGGCCGACCGCCGCTCGGGCAAGTCGTCGGCCGACAATCTGCGCGCCGCGGGCTGAGCGATTTCCCGAGGGTGTGAGGCCTGGGGGAATCTGCCTGAACACATCAACGAAAAGGCCGCGCTTCGGGCGCGGCCTATTCATTTGCACGTTGACCTGACGTTGGCGCAGGTGAACAGCGCCGGAATCCGGCTGAGGCGAATCGGCGGCCTCAGTGGTTGCAGTTCGGAGTGCAGCTATAGGTCTCGCGGGCGGTACCGCGATAGACCGTCACCAGCGACTGATCGTCCAACTTGGCTTCTTGGCGCTTGGCGTCGGCGATGCTGCGCAGCGCCAGCGTCAGCACGCCCATCTGGCGGGCGCGGGCCAGCGTCTCGGCCTGCCCGGGTCGCAGCTCGAGGGTCGCGGTCTTGCCGACCAGATTGGTCTGACCGTCCTTCTCCTTGGGCGCCTGGTCGATGGCGAGCACGCGGATGTTCGTCAGCACCACCTCCGAAACGATGGTTTCGGGGATTGCCTGGTTTTCAGGATGCTTCTCGCGGCGCGTGACAAGCACGTCGACGCGGTCGTTCGGCAGGATGAAGCCGCCGGCGCCGGTCTCCGGCGAGACTTCGGTCGACACCGCGCGAGCGCCGCTCGGCAGGATCGCGGCCATGAAGCCTGAGCCGGAGCTCTTGACCAGCTTCTGCTCGCGGATCGGCTCGCCCGCGATCACGGGGTCGCGTGCGATCGAGCCGGCGATCTGGGTCACCGCGTCGGGACGGTCGGTCTTCTTGATGAAACTGTTGCTGGCGGTCGCCGATGGCCAAGTCTGCCAGACCATGTCCTCGGGCTTGACGCTCTGGCCGAGGCCGATGTCGGATTTGGCGACCAGCACGTCCACGGTCGGCAATTGGGCGACCGGCTCGGGAGCAGGCTTGCTTTCGTTCGCTCCGCTGGCGAGCCAGGCGGCGACGCCCCCGGCGCTCAGCGCAATACCAAGGACGATGATACGTGCGGTTTTCATACGCTTTTACTCTTCCGCGCCTCTACTCGACACTGGCCAAGGCGATACGCAGCGGAACCCGGCGGCCGTCGCCGCGAGTGTGGTGTCAATTCGTGAAAGAACCGCAAATACCGGGGCAAAACTTCTAACGACGGAAGGGAAAAACCATCTGCCCGACGAAGGCCTCCGGCATCGCGGCTTCGTCCTTGCCGTACTCCTTCGGCAGCTCGTTCGCCGGCATGCTGAAGGTCCCGAACAGGATGTCCCAGAGCGGGAAAGTGCCGGCAAAATTGGTGTTTCCGCCCTCGTCGAGCCGGGTGTGGTGCCAGCGGTGGAACACCGGCGTCGCCAGCACATATTTGAACGGACCGAGCGTCCAGTTCAGATTGGCGTGTACGAAGGCCGAATGGAAGGTGTTGAACGGCGCCAGCAGCACCATGGCGTTGGGCGAGATACCAGCCATCAGCAGGATCACGTCGACGCCTATTGTTCCGATCAGCAAATTGACCGGGTGGAACCGCGCCGCCGAGATCCAGTCGAGCTCCTTCGAGGAGTGATGGACCGCGTGATACTTCCAGAAGCCGGTGCCGTGAAACATGCGGTGCAGCCAATACAGCATGAAGTCGGCGGCGATCAGGAACACCAGCGCCTGCACCCAGTGCGGCAGCTGCGCCAGCGGGCCGTGGCCGTCATCATAGAAGGCGATCAGGTCGTCGGCGTCGTGGATGTTGAAGACGGCGGCAGCGCCGACCACGAGCAGCCCGATGCGGAACACCCGGGCAAAAGTCGGCGCGAAGAACCAGTAGACGACGTCGGTGACGATCTCGCGCTTGCGCCACCACGGCCCGACGTCGTTGCAGGCCCAGAAACGGGTGAGCACCGTGAACAGCACCGCCAGCGCCAGCGTGATCGGCACCACCTTCTCGAGGGTGGTGCCCAACATCACCAGGATTTCCAGCGGCAGACCCGACATGGTCACCTCGTCAATTCAGCAAATGTAACGCTTAACTCCCGGCCGATTAAGGAGGCGTGAAGCCAGCCGGCAACTGCAGGCGAGCCTCCATGATATACCCGGCGGAAACCGCACTCCAATTGTAACCAACCCGTTAAAACCAAATTTACTCTGCAGGCGAACAGGGAACTTGCGGGCTTTTTGCACGCCCGAATTAACTGCAACGCAATTGTCGGTCCCTAGGGTGGCCCATGGTCACGGTGCTGAGAACGCCGCCACGACCAGACCCTAGTTCGGCCAGCCACGTGTACATGGAGTTTAGCTTATGAAGAACCTGATTTCGCGTTTCGTGAAGGACGAGTCGGGCGCCACCGCCATCGAGTACGGCCTGATTGCCGCGGGCATCTCGCTCGCGATCATCGCGGTCGTCAACGGCCTCGGCACCAACCTGAACACGAAGTTCACGTCGATCAACACTTCGCTGAAGTAAGTCTTGATCAGCAGGCATCGAAGGCCCCGGACGATCCGGGGCCTTTGTTGTTTGTAACCCGAAGTGGTGCTGCGTATGCGTAGGCCTCAGACCGCGGTTGTGGCGGCAAGAAACGCCGCTGCGACAGAAACCGTGGAAACGCCGGTGCGGCTGATCTGCCTCGCGCTGCTGCTTGCGATCGCAGCGCTGGCCTGCCGGATCGCCAGCTTCTGGTGAGTCCCGACAAAACCTTGTTTTCCGATTGTTAGGCTTCTCCGCCCTAGACTCGGGCGAACCGATTTTTCGCCCGGCTTTCACATGATTCTCGATCTCGCCCGCATTCTGGTATTCCCGGCCTTGATGGCGTTTGCCGCCGCCAGCGACCTCTTCACCATGACGATCTCCAACCGCGTCTCGATCCTGCTGGCTGCGGCCTTCCTGCTGCTGGCGGTCGCCACGGGCATGGGGCCTTACGACATCCTCTCCCATCTTGGCGCCGGCGCGCTGGTGCTCCTGATCGCCTTCGGCTGCTTTGCGATGGGCTGGGTCGGCGGCGGCGACGCCAAGGTCGCAGCGGCCGCCGCACTGTGGTTCGGCTTCGGCCATCTCTTGAACTACCTGCTCTACGCCTCGCTGTTCGGCGGCGTGCTCACCATCGTGCTGCTGCAGATGCGGCAATGGCCGCTGCCCTATGCGCTGACCGGCCAGACCTGGCTGCTGCGGCTGCACGCCAAGGAGAGCGGCATCCCCTACGGCGTTGCCCTCGCCATCGGCGCGCTGATGATCTATCCCGAGACCGAGTGGGTAAAGGCAGTCGACCTTGCACACTTTGCGATCCACTGAATCGTTAGCGCGATCGACCAAGTAACTCGGCGTTAAGGCAATTTACTCACCCCTCATTAACCATGCTTTGACGAATAGCTGGTCAACTCCACGACACGGCGGCGAAGCG
>DASXLG010000155.1 GCA_036496425.1 Terriglobia bacterium
TGCGGCCATGGCCATCGAATGAAAGGAAAACAAACATAAAGGCAAAGTTTGCTATCTACTCGTTAGGTATCGCGCTGATGGCGATCAAAGCGAGTGAGGCACAGTCTGCTCCGCAACCGGCCGGCGAAGGCAAGAAACCGAATATTGTTTTCATCCTGATGGACAATCTTGGTTACGGCGAAATTGGTTGTTACGGCGGCGGCATACTCCGCGGCGCGGCCACGCCACGGATCGACAAGCTCGCGACGGAAGGCACGCGACTGCTTAATTTCAATGTCGAAGCGCAATGCACGCCAAGCCGCTCGGCCATCCTGACCGGACGCTTTTCCATTCGTTCCGGTACCCACTCAGTACCGATCGGCGGCGGACTTGAAGGATTAACGCAATGGGAAGTAACGATCGCTGAGCTACTCTCCGGTGCTGGTTATGCGACTGGCCATTTCGGAAAGTGGCACGTCGGTAGCGATCAGTCGCGCCTGCCTAACGCGCAGGGCTTCGATGAGTGGTATGGGATTCCGCGCACCACCGATGAGGTTTTTGCGCCATCGGAACCCGCAGCGAAAGCGGCGGGCGTCGCTTTCGAGCACATCATGGAGGGGAAGAAGGGCGAGAAGAGCCGGGAACTTCAGGTCTATGACCTGGAGCAACGCCGCCTGATCGACGCGGAGATCACACAGCGAACGATCGACTTCATGAAGCGCAGCGTCCAGTCGGGCAAGCCGTTCTACGCCTATGTTCCATTCACGCTCGTGCATTTTCCGACTTTGCCGAATCCAAAGTTTGCTGGTAAAACAGGCTTCGGCGACTTCCCGGACTCACTTGCGGAAATGGACACGCACGTCGGCGAAATCCTGGACGCGATCGATCAACTGCGCGTCCGCGATAACACTATCGTCGTCTTTACGAGCGACAACGGTCCGGAAGCAACCTGGCCCTGGCAAGGATCATCCGGTCCATGGCGTGGCTACTACTTTACGCACATGGAAGGCTCGTTGCGGGTGCCGTTTATTATCCGTTGGCCCGGCCGAATCCCGGCCGGCCGTGTGAGTAACGAGATAGTCCACGAGGTCGACACCTACACGACCTTCGCAAAGATCGCCGGCACATCCGTGCCACAGGATCGCGCGATCGATGGAGTCGACCAAACCGATTTCCTGCTGGGCAAGTCCGAGAAGTCCAAGCGCGAAGGTTTTCCAGTCTTCGTGGCGGATCGCCTGGAAGCGGTCAAATGGAGGAATTGGAAGCTGGTTTTCTACGACGAGCAACGAGACTGGTGGACGCCGCCCACGAAACTTGGCAGCCCGAAAGCCTTCGATCTCATAACCGATCCAAAAGAGGAATACCCACAGACAGGGCTGCGAAGCTCGTGGATAGCCGGCCCAGCGATGAAGGTCGCAGTCGAGTTCGAGCAAAGCCTGAAGAAACATCCGCCGATCGCGCCCGGCACGGCGGATCCATACACACCACCGAAATCACGATAACTCAGCAAAGAAACCCAAAAGAGCAATGAAGCTTCCCCCTGATATTCAGTTTCACGAAGACATTCGGCTGCTCGTTTATAGACCCCATGGCTTGGTCAACGAGGCGACGGTCAACAAAATTATATCTGTCATCGGAGAACTCGAGGCCACGTTGAAGGAGCCCTTCGATCGATTTTCCGATACGGTCGCAGCCGATGCAGTTGATCTGAACTTCGAATACATCATTCGCATTTCTCTTTATCGGCGTCTGACCTACGCAGGTCGTCCACCGGTCAAATCAGCCATTCTCGCGACCGATTCCACTCTTGTTCATTACGGCCGGTTACATGCCTTACTGACGCAAGGTTCCTCGATCAACGTCCGGGTCTTCCAAGACCGCGCAGAAGCCGCACAATGGCTCGGCGTTCCACTCGAATTGCTAACTGCGGAAACCACCGGTAAATCAATCCAAAAATGAAGAAGTTTAAGAAAGAGAATTAGCGCAACCCAACTACGCCTAACGAAAGGAATCGAACATGAAAACGAGAATCACCCTAACGTTGGCGGGACTAACAGTCCTGACTTTCTCTGTCACGCGCGCCTTTGCCGTGGAAGGTGGCCTGGGCCGGCCTATTTCCGGCATGTCGATCGCGCCGTATGCTGGCGTGATTCCACCTGAACCGGGCCTCGCGGTTGCTACTGGCGAAACTTACTATGAGGGCTCCATCGGGGGCGGCCGAAGCGTGCCAATCGCAGGTCTTCTCGTGGCGAACGTCGATATGAAGGCATCATTTACCCCAATCGCGTTGTTCTACATCTGGCCCACGCCGACCAAGGA
>DASXLG010000156.1 GCA_036496425.1 Terriglobia bacterium
CCGCGAAGAAGATGTGCTTACAAATTGTCAATTTAGTGCTGCCTGGACATGCTCCCGCTATATATGCGACGGCGTTCGCAAACTTGCTCGGGCTAAATCGGAATCGTAAGCGAGTGCTCATAAATCAAGTTTGACATTCTACTCTGACGATCTCAAATGGAGGGACGATTTTTACCTCCATGACCGGGGCCGGGCGTCTGCAAGCCCATTTGCGCCCTACCGATTGCCATTTGTTACCCAGCCTGTTACCCGGAGGCTTTTTCGAGTCGTCCAAATTGTCTGTAAGTTATTGATGAGCCGTGCTGGACTCGAACCAGCGACCCTCTCATTAAAAGTGAGATGCTCTGCCAACTGAGCTAACGGCCCGGCGAATCAAAAGAATAACACGGAGAAACAAAAGGCAGAGCGGTTCGTCGAATGAAATATGCTGCTAGAAATTACCGATTCGGAAAGACAGTCTCTGCTGGAAGTCGTTGAAGCGGCATCACGAACGATGCTTCATGAAATCGACCACACGGACAGCCGCGAATACCGGAAGCGATTACGGCACCGGCTGCATCTGCTGGAGCATCTCATTAAGAAAATGAAGGAACAGGAAGCCCTGACGGCTCAAACCTTTTGAGCCTTATGCGCTTCTTGTGGTTACTTTCCTTCAAACGCCGCAATAGCGGCATCATGCTTCAGGATGTAGCCGATTTCGTCCAATCCCTCTAGAATGCAGGTCTTGGAGAACGAGTCGATCGGGAAGCTCACTGTCGGGCCGCCTTCAATCGACAGCGTTTGCGTGGCGAGATCTACCGTCAGCGGAGTTCCGGGCTTCAGCAGTGCGTGCGTTTTCGCGTCAACCACGATCGGAAGCAGGCCGTTCTTGAGGCTGTTTTGCCGGAAGATATCCGCAAAACTGGTTGAGACGACTGCCCTGAACCCGAAGTCCACGAGAGCCCAAACCGCGTGTTCGCGGGAACTCCCGCATCCGAAGTTATCTCCAGCGACCAGAATCTGCGAACCTTTTGGAACCTGAAAGTCCGGTCGGTCCTCGAACAGATGGGAACCGATCCCGACCTTGTCCGTCACCTTGAGAAATCGCGCAGGAATGATCTGATCGGTGTCGATATTGACCTGCGGCACAACCACCACTTTCGATGAAATCTTCACGCCACACCTCCAAACCGGCGCGGATCGGCCACGCGGCCTTCGATGGCGCTGGCCGCCGCCGTCAACGGAGAAGCCAGCAGCGTTCGCGATCCTTTTCCCTGCCGGCCTTCGAAATTCCGGTTACTGGTACTGACCGCGGTTTTGCCCGCAGGTACGGCGTCACCGTTCATTGCGATGCACATGCTGCAGCCGGCTTCGCGCCACTCCGCTCCAGCTTCTTTGAACACCCGATCGAGGCCTTCCGCCTCTGCCTGGCGTTTTATTTCATAAGAACCCGGTACGACGAGTACTCGAACACCGGGACTGACCTTGCGGCCACGCATGACTCGCGCGGCGTTCTGGAGATCGGTGAGACGGCTGTTCGTGCAGCTTCCGATGAAGACCACGTCGATCGGATGGCCGACCAGCGCCTGGCCGGGCTCCAATGCCATATATTTCAAGGCGGCTGCATCGGCCGCATTGGAAGGCTGCGGAACCTGTCCGCTGATCGGAATGCTCATTCCCGGATTCGTACCATAGGTGATCATGGGCTCGAGCGACGAGACATCGATCGTGACGCTCTTGTCGAAATGGGCGCCGTCATCGCTCGGCAACTGCTTCCAGCGTGCAACCGCGTCATCCCAGGCTTTCCCCTGGGGAGAAAATTCGCGGCCGGCAAGATACTGGAATGTGGTGTCGTCGGGTGCGACCAATCCCGCACGCGCCCCGCCTTCGATCGCCATGTTGCAGATCGTCATGCGCGCGTCCATATCGAGGGCGCGGATGGCGGAGCCGCAGAACTCGAAAACCGATCCCGTACCGCCGGCGGTGCCGACTTTTCCGATGAGCGCAAGGATCATGTCCTTGGCAGTAACACCCGGCTGAAGCCGTCCGTCGAAGTTCACACGGAAGTTGTTCGATTTACGCTGGAGCAGGCATTGGGTCGCCAGCACCATCTCGACTTCGCTGGTGCCGATGCCGTGAGCGAGAGCGCCGAATGCGCCGTGAGTCGAGGTGTGACTGTCGCCGCAAACCATCGTCCGGCCGGGCTGGGTCAAGCCGAGTTCCGGCCCGATCACATGAACGATGCCTTGTTTCGTGCTGCTCAGGTCATAAAGCGGTACACCGAACTCGACGCAGTTCGCGGCGAGGGTCCGGACCTGGTGCGCGGCCATCTCGTCGAAACCGTCCAGAGACCGGCTCGTCGTTGGAATTGAATGGTCCATCGTTCCAAATGTCTTGTCCGGCCTTCGCACCTTCAATCCGCGCGTCTTGAGGCCGGAGAATGCCTGCGGCGTCGTTACCTCGTGGATGAGATGGATATCGATGTAAAGAATGGCGGGCGCATCCGTCTCCGGCACGACGACGTGCGCATCCCAGATCTTGTCGTAAAGAGTTTTCATAGTTTTTGACATCAGGTTGCGTCGGGCATTCGAATGTAATCGCAGATCAACTCGCCCATTTCTTTCGTGGAAACAATCTTTTCTTTCACTTTTTCACGGCCGCTCCGGCTCTTGAGATCCGGAGTCCGGTATCCGCGGCTCAGCACTTTCACAATTGCGCGCTCGAGCTTCGTCGCTTCCCTCGGCAGCTCCAGCGAATGCTCGAGGAGCATGGAGACGGAGGAAATTGCGCCGAGCGGATTGGCAATTCCCTTTCCTGCAATATCGGGCGCGGATCCGTGAACGGGCTCATACAGTCCGACCTGGCCGCCGATGCTCGCCGACGGCAGAAGACCCAGGCTGCCGGCCAGCATCGAAGCCTCGTCACTGAGAATGTCGCCGAACATGTTGTTCGTCAGGATCACATCAAATTGTGACGGCTTCGCAATAAGCTGCATGGCGCAGTTGTCGACATACATGCTTTGAAAAGAGATATCCGGAAATTGTTTCGATATCTCGGTACAGGTTTCGCGCCAGAGAACCGATGATTCCAGCACATTCGCCTTGTCCACGGACGTCACGCGGCGCCGCCGGTGGCGCGCCAGCTTAAACGCAACGCGGGCAATGCGGCGGACTTCATCGCGGCTGTAGATTTCGGTGTTGAAAGCATGATCGTCTTCGATACCGCGCGGTGAACCAAAATAAATGCCGCCAAGCAATTCCCGGACAATGACCAGATCGACCCCGCGAACCGAGTCGCGGCGGAGGGGCGAGCTGTCGACCAGAGCTTCGAAGACGGTAACCGGACGGAGATTGGCATAATTTCCGAGCAGCTTCCGCAGGTCGAGCAGGCCGTTCTCGCACTTTTTGCCGGGCGGCAGGTGATCATATTTCGGATCGCCGACCGCGCCCAGGAACACCGCGTTCGATTTCAGGCAAAGGTCCTGCGTGACTTTCGGCAGCGGCTCGCCATGGCGCTCGATAGCGACGCCGCCGATATCGCCTTCAACGAATTCGAATTCGTGATTGTGCTCGCTCGCGATGACTTCTAAAACCCGGCGAGCTTCTCGCAAAACCTCCGGGCCGGCGCCATCACCGGGCAGCCACGCTATGACTGCTTTCATGAATAGAAATTAAATCCTGATCTTCGACTCTTTTCTTACGGTCGGCCACTTCCAGAAACTTCACGTAGGCCTTCTCGAGCTGTTCGCGCGTGAGCGTGAACCCGAGTTCACGATAGCGCGCCTCGAGCGCATGCCGGCCCGAGTGCTTTCCGAGAACAATCATGCTGCGCGGCACGCCGACCCGTTCCGGAGACATGATTTCATAGGTGACGGCGTTCTTGAGCATGCCATCCTGATGGATGCCGGCTTCGTGGGCGAATGCATTCGCGCCGACGATCGCCTTGTTGACCTGAACCTGCTTGCCGGTCAGTTCGCAAAGCATCTGGCTCGACCGGTACAGTTCTTCCGTCTTCAATCCTGTCGTCACGTTGTAATACCGCTTGCGGGTATCCAGTGCCATCACGATCTCTTCGAGCGCCGCGTTACCCGCGCGTTCGCCGATACCGTTGATCGCGCACTCGACCTGGCGCGCTCCGTTTTCAATGGCGGCAAGGCTGTTGGCAACGGCCAGCCCTAAATCGTCGTGGCAATGTGTGCTGATGGTGACGCGTTCGGAATTCTTCAAGCGTTCCCGGAGGGTGCGAATCAACTGGCCATATTCGGCAGGGGTTTGATAGCCGACAGTGTCCGGTACATTGACGATCGTGGCGCCGGCATCGACGACGGC
>DASXLG010000157.1 GCA_036496425.1 Terriglobia bacterium
CCTCGATGGGCGCGCGGGGAACTTCTTCCAGCACTTCGGCATAGAGCTTTCCCAACACGCCGGCCGTATGTAACCCGATCGCCAGCGCGCCCGCAAACGGCCCGATGCCGATGATCAGAATGCAAACCAGAACCCAAACGAGTTCGGGGATTGCACGCAGAAAGTTCAAAACCAGACGCGCAGTCCAATACGCTGCGAACCTTAGCGACCGCTCGCCCGCACCGTGGCGTCCGGTGGCATCCTTATGAATAAACGCAATTGCGGCTGTCGCCGGCAGCGTCAGGAGCGCTCCCAGAGCCACGCCGATCGACGTGCCGATGACCGAGATCGCAATCGTCTGGAGGGCGAGATAACCGAGCCTGCCGAGGAATGCAGGCGCGAAATCCGGTGGCACCATACCGGAGATGAATCGGAACGCATGTTGGATGAGGTTCTGCTGCTCCAGCATTTCCCGATTGAAGCCGGCGAGATAAAATGAAACCACGGCAACGACCAGAATAACGACCGGCATGACCGCCCTGGATGCCCGCGGCGCGGCCACTATTTCCGCCGCCGCCGGCAATCGCCGCGTCATCCGCCCCCGCACAAAATGGCTGATGGCGTCTGTGATCGCCATCAGAGTAATAAACGCCAGCAGCAAGGTGAGCACCTGACTGTATTCGAACAGACGCATCGAAATGCTGACCTCGTAACCGATGCCTCCGGCTCCAACCAATCCGAGCACCGATGCCGCCCGGACACAGCATTCGAAGGAATACAAACCGTACGCCGTCAAGGCCGGCAATGACTGCGGCAGCATTCCGCGAAAGAAAATCTGCAGCCGTGTCGCGCCTGTGGACTGCAGAGCCTCGAGAGGCTGAATAGCCGCAGCGTCGAAGACATTCGAAAATACCTGGCCGATCAATCCGCTGTAGGCAAGGGCAAGGGCCAGTGTGCCCGGCAGCGTTCCCAGGCCGAACATCGTCACAAAGAGGATGGCCCACAGAATATCCGGCACTGCGCGGACGAATCCCAGAATGGCCCGCGCCGCCTGACTTATTCCCGCGAGTGTGACGCCGCGGACAGAATATCGTTCGGCCTCAACCAGGATTCCGCGCCGCCATAAATGCGCAGAAGCGAGAACGCCGAGCGGCATTCCGATAACGATGGACAACAGCGTGGCCGCCACCGCGGCCGCAAGCGTCTGAGCCGCGGCACTGAAAACTGTTTTCAGAAATGCCGGCGACAGGTCCGGCGGAAACAGACCGGAAAGGAATCGCCAGGTATCCGAGGCGGCCTGAGCTGAAATGAGGGAGCGGACATCGACGCCGACAATTTCCCATGACACCGCGAAAACAATGAAGGCAGCGATCCAAAAGGGCGATGGAATCCACCAGCGCCGCTGGGTATTCACACTGGCGAGGTTGGCAACGCTGATGTGGTCTCTCACAAATAAATCCACTCCCTCCTGAAACAGCTGAGAAAGGAGGGGCTTTTGCACAAAAAGCCCAGGAGACAGACATTCCCCGCCTTTCAAAGGCGGGGTGGCTGCGCCATAAACAAAATGGTCCCGTTCCTCAGCGGCGCAGACGGGGCGGTTCGTAAATTCCGACAAAAATAAGGTGCGCTGCGCGGTTGGTTGATAACCGTTATTACTGCTTCCCCTATCGAGCTCGCGCTTCGCGCCCGCCCGAGCGTTCTAACGTTTGATCGCTCGGCCACCCCGCCTTGAAAAGGCGGGGAATGTCCATTTACCCGAGACAGCTGAGCTCATGCCGCAGGCCGGTTCCCGAGTTCCTCTCTGGCGCCGGCGATTCGCTGGAGTACAGGTCTCGCAAAATGCTCTCAGTCATCCCCGAAGACTCGGCGTCGAATTCGACTCCGCCGTTCCGCAGAGCGACGACACGCGGCAGCCGCTGGATAGCGACTTCGACCTTGTGAAGCGACACCATCAGGATCCGCTTCTGCTCCGCCGCCAGACGCGTCAAAAGATCCAGGATCTCTTCCGCCAGACGCGGATCAAGCGAAGCCACAGGCTCATCCGCAAGAAGGACGTCGGGATCCTGCATCAGCGCCCGGGCAATAGCGACCCGCTGCTGCTGGCCGCCGGAAAGCTCGTCGGCACGGGCATGACGCTTGTCGGCCAGGCCGACACTTTCGACCGCGTGCAGCGCTTTCTCCATGTCCTGCCGGTGCGGGCGAAAGATCCCGCGGATCGTGTGAGCCAGAGACCACCGGCCCAACCCGCCGCACAGCGTGTTCTCGACGACGGTCAAGGACGGTACAAGGTTGTGCTGTTGATAGATCGTGCCGATCCGCCGACGCACCGACCGGATCTCCGGCCCGCTCATGGTTGCGAGATCTTTGCCCTCAAACAAAACGGAACCGCTCGTCGGACGGACCGCCGCATTCAACAGACGGAACAACGTCGACTTCCCCGCCCCGGACGGACCGAGCAACGCGATGTGTTCTCCCGCGCCGACTCGAAGCGAAAAGTTTCGCAGCGCAGGCACGCGCGTGCGGCCCTGGACATATTCTTTAGTCACCGAGTCCAGGACGTAGATCACTTCAGCAGGCCTGCGCTTTTTGCGGCCTGTCGAAGGCGGACATAGTCGGAATCGTTGGCGCGAACATACTTCGCCGCGCTGAGAAAATCGAGAATGATCTTCTGCTGCGGGTTTCGCGCATCCAGATCGAGCAGCGCTTTGGCAAAGCTTTCCGCCACTTTCGGATCGAGTCCTTTGCGCGCGACCCAGACGTAGTCGAAGAACGGCGGCGTCGTCCAGAGCACCCGGACCTGGCCGGCCGTGATCCTGCCGCTTTTCATCATGGTCTGAAAAACGTTTTCGTCGATCGCGCCCGCGTCCACCTTCTTATTGGCGACCGCAAGCGCTGTCGCATCGTGACCGCCGGTGTACAGCGCCCGTTCGATGACCTGGGGATCGACCTTCGCATCCCGCATGTAATATTCCGGCATCAGATGACCGGAAGTGGAGTTGACGTCCCCGAAAGCAAACGTGTGACCTGCGAGATCCTTCAAGCTATTGATGGGAGAACCCGGCTGCGTGATGAACAGGCTGTGAAATTTCTGATCCTGCTCGCGCTGCACCAGCGGCCGCGCGCCGGCCCGGGCGGAGACCTGCACGAAGGTGAATCCGCCGAAATGCGCGATGTCGACCTGATCGTTGGCCATGGCCTCGACCACAGCGGCGTAATTGGTGGGAATCGTCATCGTGATCTTCGCGCCGGTCTTCTGTTCCATGTAGTCGATGAATGGCTGGGCGTCGCGAAGCATTTTGCCCGGATCGGTCGTGGGGATCATGCTGATCCGGACCTTCGGCACGCCCTGCGAAAAGAGGAGGCCGCAGCAAAGAAGGAGCAGTAAGAAGACAGCAACCGGTTTCGTCATGGAGCAGTATCTTACAGCAAATAGCCGATCGCATTGCGCCTGCCGCTGTACAAGACGCGGTCATAGAAAAAATGAGCGCCGGAGGCGCGTGAGATTGTAACCCCGGCCGCATTCCCCGCCTTGAAAAGGCGGGGTGGCTGCGCCATTA
>DASXLG010000158.1 GCA_036496425.1 Terriglobia bacterium
CATGTTCGAAGAGCCATATGCGCACTGTCTTCCTGCGGGCGTGCCGACCAACTTTGGAATTCAAATGGGTTTCCAGGCGGTCCAGGACAAAAACACGATCGTCTTCGCCTGGGACACCGCCGGCGCCACCCGCGTCATCTATACAGACAATCGCCAGCACATTCCCGCCAGCATCAAACTCTATCAAGGGGACTCGGTCGGGCACTGGGAACGCGACACCCTGGTGGTCTATACGACCAGCCAGGCTGCGGGCTGGTGGGACGCCAGCGGCGCCATCCACAGCGATCAGACGCACGTCGTCGAGAAATTCACGCCGAAAGACTCCAATACCATCGCCTATGAAGCCGTGGTTGAGGATCCGGTGGCATTGACCCGCCCCATGACGGTTACGGATACATTCCGCCGCAATCTCAACGTGCCCGCCGGATTCAAGAGCCGGCCGACCGGGTACGAACAGACTGAGACGGCCTGCGTCGAAGGTGAACAGGATACGATCCTCTACACGGAAACCGGTGGCGGCCTCGCGAAAGACGGCACGCCCGGCCAGGGCGCCCCTCCGGGCGCATTGAGTGCCGGCCGCGGTGGTGGCGGCGGGCGCGGTAGTGCCGGCGGACCTGGTGGCGCCCGCGGTGGTGGCCGTGGCGGTCCCCCTCCTCAACAATAAAGGGGAAGGAACACAAGAAGCACAAAAGGCACAAGAGAGATCACACCCTCTTGTGCCTTTTGTGCTTCTTGTGTTCCTTCCCGCTTTCTTACTTCGCAGCCGGCCGCCCGAAGCGCGATGCATCGATGGCGACGTTTGTCTTCACTTCTTTGATCTGCGCGCTATAACGTCCATCGAGCCATGAGAATTGATACGCGAACGGAAACTTGATCCCGTTCACATCGCGATAATCGGTGTAATCGATCTGCGTCGGAATGCGGCCCACGGGCGAGGGCCCGTACCGGACCATTCGTCGAAGCAGGCCGGTGTCCGGGTCGAAGTATAGAGTCGCGAGCAGATTCCGCGGTCCGCTGCCCTGCACAATCAGGTAGTCCTTATTATTGATGGCTCTTCGCAGCCCGGTGCGCCAGTTCGCGAGAGACTGCTTGATCTGTCCCGGAAACGCCATTTGCGCTTCCAGTCTCTCGCCGTCCAACTCTTCGCCGACCAACTGATAGTCCGCCAGCAAGCCGCGCGGCGTCTTGATCCAGCCGGTGGTGCCGTTGAAAGTCCAGACGCTTTCGCCGCGTTCCGGATGATCTTTGAACGAAATCGTGGTGGCGCGCTGGTTCGGCGCCTTCGCATAGATGGTGAAGTCGCCCTCGCCCCCGAAACCGCCGTAGCCGTTGCTGGTGCCGGTCGCCACAAAACTGGTAAGCGTAGCCAGACGCTGAGCCCCGCCGACAGCCTGAATATATTTGTCCAGGATCTGATCCGCGGTCGGACCACCTACCGATGGAAGCACGACGTCGTCGTCTTCCATTGGAGGAGCGGAGTACAGGTTATCCAATGCGATCGTCGTCTTCGGCGTTTCCTGGTTTCGATGGCAGGTGAAGCACGTTACCCGTTGAACGCCGGCAAAGTGTTCCTTATTTATCGACGCGACCATTTCCACCATCCGCCGCGCGGTTCTCTTCTGCGGCAGCGTGTCGATTACGAAGTCGGCTTTGTCGGAGCCCGCGCCGGGATGACAATCGGCGCAGTCATAGCCGAGACCGGCGGCCATCACGCCCATGGCGGCGATGAAGTCATCGACGGGCAGTTCTTTCAGCGTACTGGTCGTCACGTTCTTAAACACTTCTCCGGCCTTCCGCGTTCCTGCGGGCGCTTGAGGCGCGGCCTTATATACGATTCCAAAACCACTGCAAAGCGACACGGCTATGGCGGCTGTCGCAGCCAGCCGCAACCAGAGTTTCATTTGTCTCCTCCGTAAGATCCGAACAAACCCGAATGGGTACGGAAGATTATACAGAAGCGAAGCTGGAGGGAAAGAGGTGAGGGGCAACTCCCTCCTGTAGCAGCTGTAGCAGGAGGGGAGTTGCTATTCCCGAAATTTCAACTGAGGACTACCGGACCGTGCCTCAATTCTCATTCGATGGCCGTACGACCGCTTTTGGAGCCAGAATCCAATCCGCCTCCTTAAAGATCGCTTCGAGCCGCACCTTGTCGTTCTTATTTGGCAGGACCTGCTCCACATGCGTCTCGTAGTCGTCCTTGGGGAGGATCTCGCCGGTAATGCCATAGGTTTTACCGGCATACTCTCCGATGGACCGGTTGAATTTCGCATCCGGCAAGCGGAGCTTTGGTTGATTTTCCGGTATCCACTTATTCAGCCCCTCGATCAGGCCGGTGACTTCCCTTCGATAATGCTGACGTGCCAGATCGTTGAGCTGATCGCGATCGGGCACCGCGTCTGTCTTCCCTTCATCGTAGCGGCCTTTGAGACCCCAGACATAGAACCAGGACGCCGAGGACGACGCGTCCACCCCAAACAAATCGAGCGCCACAGAGAACCATTTATTGACGTGTTTCTGAATCAGATCGATTGGAACCTTCCCCGCCTGGAGGATTCGGGTCAATCCCGAGTGTCCCGTCAACAGATGAAAAGCCTCCTCTTGCAGCATCGGCGTCATGCTGGCCGCAAGCGGCTTGAAACCGGAATGACGCAGCATCGTCAGCTGATACTTTCCGTCGCGATCCACCAGTTCCGTGTAACAGTAGAAGTCGAGCCAATCCTGCACATCCTGGTTAAAAGCCCCCAGCAGGCGGGTGTTATCGAAAGCGCGCCGTTCCAGAAGTTTTTGCGCTTCGAGCTTCCCGGACGAACCGAAATACTTCACGAGCAGATAGCTCATCTGGGTGCCGTGCCGCATTTCTTCGCGCATGATTTTGACGGCGGCCTGGAGATCGTAGTCGCTTGGCGCGTTGTTCAAGAGTCTGCGCTGCTGCTCTACGGACGCGAACTCCGTATCGCCCTGATATGTGATGAGGTGGAGCAAGGAGTCGCGTACGCGCTGGTCCGGAATCTGAAGCACCGTCTCCCATTTGGGACGTCCGGCATAATCGCCGAACTCGATGACATCGCTCGGCACGGAGCCGAACTTGACCTCGAACTTATAGTCGTCAAATGTCGCGGTATCGAGCCCGATGTCGCGCTGCCATTGCCGGAAATAATCGCTCCAGTCGTCGAACGTACTTATCTTTCCCATAATTACTTCCCTTCGAACTTCGCCACGCGCTTGTCCTTATAAGCGCGTAGTCCCTCGGCGGCGTCTGTACTGGAAAACGCCTGTGCCAGCAGCTCGCGTTCGAACGCGAGGCCTTCCCACTGGCTGCCTTGCAGCCCGGTCTGGATCGCGCGTTTGATGAGCCCGACCGCCTTACTCGGCTTGTTCGGCGCCACAAACTGTCTGGCATAGTCGAGGACCTGATCGAAGAAGTCTTCTCCTTCGAAAATTTCGTTGATCAATCCAAATTCAAGCGCTTCTTCAAAAGCGATCATCCGGCCGGTGGCGGCAAGATCGATGGCGCGAGCCTTTCCGACAAGCCGGGGCAGCCGCTGAGTCCCGCCCATTCCGGGAATCACCCCGAGGTTCACTTCGGCAAGCCCGGTGCGCCCGGCATTCTTCTTGGCGATCCGGATGTCGCACGCCATCGCGATTTCGAGGCCGCCGCCGACACAATGACCGTTGATGGCGGCGATCACCAGTTTGGGTGTGTTCTCCAGACGCGAAAGCGTCTCGTGGCCATAAAGCGCAAAGTGATTCCGGAATTCATTCGTTTCCTGAGCCAGCATGTTGATATCGGCGCCCGCGCTGAAGAATTTTTCGCCGGCGCCGCGCAAAACCATCACGTGTGCACTGGAATCGAAGCGCGCCTTGATGATCGCCTCGTCGAGTTGTTTCAAACTCTCCAGCGTGTAGGCATTCGCCGGAGGATTGCTCAGTTCCAGGATTGCGACGCCGTTTTCAACTCTGTATTCAATTAACGCCATCATTCCCCCCGTGCGACAACAACGGACTTAGTCTCCATGTAGTAGTCGAGCGCTTCCTCACCGTGCTCCTTGCCGAGGCCGCTCTGCTTGACGCCTCCAAACGGAAGCTCGTCAAAAATGATTTGCGGCGAATTGATCCAGGTGTAACCGGCATCCAGGCGGTCGGCTGCCAGAGTCGCTTTGTCGAGATCGCGCGTCCAGATGGAAGAGCCGAGGCCGTAGATCGAACTGTTGGCCTTCTCGATGGCTTCGTCGAAGTTTTTGACACGCATGATCGGGAGTGCCGGCCCAAAAACTTCTTCCTGGACGACTCTCGAACTCTCTTCCACGTCCGCCAGCAAAGTCGGCAGATAGAAATTCCCTTTCGCAAACGCCTCACCTTGCGGCCGCTTCCCGCCGGCAAGAATGCGCGCCCCGCGCTGGACGGCATCCTTAACCTGTTCTTCGACTTCGTCCCGCTGCGCCGCCGTGTGCAGAGGCCCGACGATGACGCCCTGTTCCAGGCCATTTCCAACACGAAGCTTGTCCATCTTTCCAACCAGCTTCGACACAAACTCGTCGTAGATTTTGTCGAACAGATACAGCCGCTTGATCGCCAGGCACGCCTGGCCGCAATTGAAGAAGCGGCCGACCGAGGCAGCGCTGACAGCTTCATCGATATTGGCGTCGTCGCACACGATCATCGGATCGCTGCCGCCAAGCTCGAGCGTGACGCGCTTCACGGTTTGTGCGGCGACTTCCATGACGTGCCGGCCGGTCGATGTGGCGCCGGTAAATCCGATCTTCCGCACGCGAGGATCTTTTAGTAATGTCTCGCCGACGATTCGGGCCGGACCTGGAACGATGTTCAACACTCCTGGAGGCAGACCGGCCTCATGCAGGATCATGACGGCCTGAATGTCGGTCAGAGGCGTGCTGCCCGCCGGCTTGACGACCACGGTGTTTCCCGTGACCAGCGCCGGACCGATCTTGTTTCCAAGCAGCGAAACCGGAAAATTCCAGGGAACGATCGAGCCGCACACGCCGATCGGCTTCTTGATAATCATTCCGTACCGCTTCTCATCGAGCGCGGGAACGTAACCGCCGCGGATGGTTTTGGCGAGCCCGGCATAGTGTTCCAGCGTGTGGGCGAACCGGCGGATCTCCAGAACGGCCTCACGTAGCGGCTTTCCCTGCTCCTGTGTCAGCAGACGAGCGAGGTCTTTTTCACGCTCCATCAACAGATGGGCCGCTTTATAAAGAATCTCCGCGCGCTGGGACGGAGCGACAGCCGACCACCTTTTGAATGCCGACTCCGCCGCGTCGATCGCGAGGTCGACGTCTACCTGAGTCGCGGCCGCGACGCGATCGACGAGTTCGCCGGTCGCGGGATTGCGGATCTCCGTAGTTCCGTGATCGGAAGCATCCCGTTGTTCGCCAGCAATGAATAGTTTCGCCATTGTTTTAACTCAACCAAATGGACATTCCCCGCCTTTCCAAGGCGGGGTGGCTGTGCCACTAATAAAATGGTCCCGTTCCTTGGCGGCGCAGACGGGGCGGTTGGTAACTTCCATCAACAAAATTAAGACCCTTGCCACCTACGGCGTCGCCACCACGACGCCCTTCGTCTCCAGGTAATATTCCAGCGCCTCCGGCCCGTGCTCGCGGCCGATGCCGCTGAACTTCACTCCGCCAAATGGCATTTCGTCGTATCCGATGTGCAGCGAGTTGATCCAGACATTCCCGGCCTGCAGCCGTTCCGCTGCCCGGCGCGCCTTACCAAGATCCTTCGTCCAGACGGACGATCCCAGGCCCCAAGGCGACGCGTTGGCTTTCTCAATCCCTTCGTCAAGATCCTTCACCCTGAAGACCGGCAACACCGGCCCGAATGTCTCTTCCGTGACCACGCGGGAATCGTGCGGGGCGTCCGTCAACAGCGTCGGCAGATAGAAAAAGCCCTTCTCGAATCCCGGCCCGTCCGGCCGCTTCCCTCCGGTCACCACTTTGGCTCCACGTTTAACTGTGTCCACCACCTGGGATTCGATTTCCTCACGCTGCGCCTTCGAGTGCATTGGGCCGAGACGCGTATCCTTGTCGAGCCCGTTGCCCAGCTTCAGGCGCTGCACCTTGCCGGCCAGCTTTTCGACAACCTGATCGTAAAGACTCTCGACCACATACAACCGCTTAACCGCCAGACATGCCTGGCCGCAGTTGTAGAACCGGCCGACCGAAGCGCCGGTGAGTGCCTTATCTACATCGGCGTCCTCGCAGACAATCATCGGATCGCTGCCGCCAAGCTCCAGCGTCACGCGCTTCATCTGGCTGCCCGCCACTTCCATGATGTGTTTTCCGGTCTTGCTCTCACCCGTGAACGCCACTCGCACGACTTTCGGGTTCAGCAAAAGCTCTTCGCCGACAACGGAACCGGGTCCGGTCACAACATTCAAGACACCCTTCGGCAAACCGGCCTGATTCAACAGCTCCACGATTCTTAGGGTCGTGAGCGGAGTGCTTGAAGCAGGCTTCACAATAACCGTGCAGCCCGCGGCGAGAGCCGGCCCGACTTTTGTACCCATCAAGGTGATAGGGAAATTCCACGGAATGATCGCAGCGCAGACGCCGACCGGCTGCTTAAGGACCATTCCATACATCTTGTTATCCGGAAGCGGAACGTAGGAACCGCGGATCTTGGAAGCCAATCCTGCATAGAAGTTCATGCCGTGCAGAAAGTGCTCTATTTCGCGTTGCGAATCGCCGAGCGGCTTACCTTGTTCCCTGGTGAGAAGAACGGCCAGGTCCTGCAGCTCCTTCTTTACCGCTTCAATTCCTTTGGCAATGAATTGCGCGCGCGCTTCAGCGGCGGTTTCCGACCAGGGCAGAAATGCGGCGTGCGCCGTATCTATAGCGGCGCGAACATCGCTTTCATTGCCTTTCGGCGCAGAGTCCACCAGTTCACCGGTGGCGGGATTGATCACGTCATACGTCTGCCCGGAGCTGGAACCTGCCGGCTCTCCGGCAATGAACATTTTCGCCATGCGTTCCCCCTCTTCATATTGTGACAAATCGTCATTAGAAAATATATTGCCGATGCCTGAAGCAGTCAACACGCAGTATACTTCCTATTGATGGACCACGCTGGGTTACTCTCCGAAATCGGAAATCGGGTCCGAACGCGGCGGACGGGCATGGGATGGACGCTGCGCGGGATTGCCGAGAGGTCGGGCGTTTCATCGCGGTTTTTATCCGATCTGGAGGCGGGAAAAGGCAATATCTCTATCTCCCGGCTGGCCGACGTCGCGCGGGCGCTGGATGTGCCGCTGGTTTCGCTGCTGCCCTCGGAGGAAAAGCAGGAGCCGGTGGTCGCGCTGGTCGGCCTGCGAGGCGCCGGCAAGTCGACGATCGGCAAATCGCTGGCAAAACATCTCGGAGTTCCCTTTCTCGAACTGGATGCCCGGATTGAAAAACAGGCCAACCTGTCGCTCGGCGAACTCTTCGCCCTTCACGGCGAGTCCTATTACAAGCGTCTCGCCTACGACATTCTTTTAAAGCTTCTTGCTCAGAACGAGCCGATGGTGATCGCCACAGGCGGCTCAGTGGTGACCGATCCCGAAACCTGGCAGTTCCTGAAGCGGCGGACGCATACCGTCTGGATCAAAGCGACTCCCGAAGACCACTGGAAGCGCGTCCTCGGCCAGGGCGATACACGGCCTATGGCCAATCGAACGTCCGCAATGGCGGAGCTCCGATCCATCCTTGCGCAGCGTTCCCCTGTATACGCAGAGGCCGGCCAGACCATCGATACCAGCTCCACCCGCATCAGCGAGGCTGTCCGGCTGATCGCCGCCGCTATTCGTGAAAAAGGGGAAGGAACCACAAGAAGCACAAGAGGCACAAAAAAGACGTCTGCAACGAATCTCTGAGGCTTCGTTCGAGCTCGCCGGTAAGTGTGGAGGCCGCGCTTCGGTTATTCGGCGTTCGGCGACTGCAACGCCGGTGTTACTATCCTGCGATATGAATTCCGCCATGGACGGCAAACGTGCCGGGAATGAGTAATGAGGCGCTTTTCGTTAATGGTCATGCGAAGGATCGCTGGATTACGCTGATTGCTCTGTTAAAGCTGTTTAAAGGTTTCCTGCTGTTCGCGTCTGGAGTTGGCTTACTTAAGCTCTTGCATCGTGACGTGGCCGATTTTGTCTTGCAATGGATCAATATCCTTCATTTCGATCCGGACAACCGTCACATACAGACGGTGCTTGCGAAGGCCTCAATTATGGATGCGCGCAGACTGAAGGAGCTTAGCGTGGGTTCCTTCTTCTATTCAGGGTTGCTGTTGACTGAGGGTTTCGGGCTGCTGGCGGACAAACGTTGGGCCAGGTATTTCTCAGTCATCGTGACGGCGTCTTTCATTCCGTTGGAGATCTGGGAACTTGCTCAACGCTTCACTGCCGCCAAGACATGCGTCATCGGTCTGAATGTGGCCATCGTGTGGTATCTGATCCGGAAACTCCGAGACGAATAAAAATAGATTCGGTCAACCCGTGACGTGCCGTGCGGCGGCTGCCGCGCCGTCCGTGCGCACAGCGGCGGCGAGGGACGTGGCGCGGACTGCGACTTCGGGGCGAAGGACCTTGTTCAGCGCCGTGACCAGCGATTCGATGGTCGGCGCAGCCGGCGCGTGAGCCACACCGGCGCCGAGTTGATCGACGCGCGCTGCGAAATAATACTGGTCGTATCTTTGCGGCACGACGACCTGGGGGACTCCGGCGTGCGCCGCCGCCGTCGTTGTACCCGCACCGCCGTGATGGACGACGGCCGCGACACGCGGGAAGAGCGCCTGCAGATTGACCTCGGAGATGGACAGGCAGTCGCGATTGTCGTCAAGGGGTGCCAGACCGGCCCAGCCGCTCAACAGAATTGCACGGCGCCCGAGTGTTCTGGCCGCCCCGATCAACGCCCGGCTGGTTTCAGAAGGAGTGTGCGTGCTACCGAAGCCGAAGTAGATCGGCGGTTCACCGGCCGCGAGGAAGGACTCGAGTTCGGCGGACAGTGGGCGTTGATCACGAAGTATCCATGCCCCGGTCTGTGTTACCTGCATGTCCGAGAGCGGCCACGGCGCCAATACCGGGTCTGCCGCCAGTAAGGGTCTGTCCGTGAACATGTAGCTTCGGACGTCGCGGATCGGGTCCAGGCCGGCGGCCGTCCGCTGCTCGTTGAGCGGGCCGCAGAAGAGTTCATTCCAGCGTTGGGCTTGCTGATCCCACAGCCCGCGGTTATCGGCTGGTTCTGCCGGCGGCGGCTGCCCCGGCAATGGAGGCGGCGCATGGTGGGCAGAAGGCAACACGACGGGAGAGTAGGCAGCGAAAAAGTAAGGGATGCTCCGCTGCTCCGCAATCGAACGCGCGGCGTACTGCAGCGCGGTGCTGCCCACGATGACGCCGCAGCCCAAGGCGGCTTCACCAAGCGCCGCGAACTGGCCGGCGATCGTGTCGGTTAATAGCCGCCGAAAGGCCTCCGGCGACCGCTTGGTTATTGCGGCCGTTCCCGCCGCGCCGGCGTGACGCACCGAGGGGCCCACCGGCACGAACGACAGCCCGTAACCTTCGATCCACTCGCGAAAGTCCGGCGGCGCGCACAGCCGCGGCGCATGACCCTGCGCCCGCAATTCCAGGGCAAGCGCCACCATCGGTTGAACGTCTCCACGCGACCCGATTGTCGATAGCAGCACACGCATATCCATTGCTCCTTGTGAGTCACCGGGATTCAAATCAAACTGCGTGCGCAATGTAGCCAACGCGCATCTGCAGTACCAGTCTGTTTTTGCGTTGACGCCGCATCGTATAATGGCTACAGGAACAGCAAAAAAAACGCCTGCAGAGGCGCCGATCGAAGGATCGCCCGCTTGGACAATCTCAAATCGTCCCTTTGGCATGTTGCGAATCTCGTCTGGATTCTCAAGTCCGCTTCAAAATGACAGTCGGTCTCTCAGTAGCGCCGTTAACCTTTCCACGGCCCGTCCGTAATACGCACGAGCGGCCTCAATTAAATTGAACAATAGCGTCAGCCCAAACAGCAATATTCGGCCGGAGCCGGGACGCTTGGTCGTAAGCAATATGCCGGTGAAAACCCTGATCGCCTGGGCATATAGCGTACGGGATTTCCAGATTTCGGGAGGCCCAGGCTGGATCGATTCCACCCACTACGATATCGAGGGGAGGGCCGATGGCAGTCCGAGCCAGGACCAGATAAAACAGATGATGCAAACGCTGCTGGGTGAACGGTTCGGGCTCTCACTGCACAAAGGTACCAAAGAACTCCCAATCTATAGATTGACCCTGGCAAAGGGCGGTTTCAAACTGCGAGCGCTCAAGGAAGGAGACTGCATTGTCTTTGACCCCACGCACCCACCGTTGTCGCCGAAACTGACCGCATCGGATTTCTGCGGGAATCTTACGATGGGACGAGGGTCGTTCGAGGGAACCAGTGCAACGATAAGCGATCTGGCTGTCTCCCTTTCTCAAATCGTGGACCGGACTGTCGTCGACGG
>DASXLG010000159.1 GCA_036496425.1 Terriglobia bacterium
AGCCCTCGAAGCGCTGAAGATCGCCGTCGAAGCGGGACTCGATATCAAGCAAGCAAACTCCAAAGGCGTAACCGCGCTGCACGGAGCCGCCGAACGCGGAGCCAACAGCATCGTCCAGTACTTGGCGGATCATGGCGCTCCGATGAATGTTCGGGACAGACAGAAATGGACTCCCCTGGATTACGCGCTGGGAAGGAACTCGGTCGCACAGCTGCCGATCCCACACGAGAGCACCGTGGCCCTGCTACAGAAACTCGGCGCTCTCGAAGGGAAAGACATTAAATAGCAGAGAAATTTAATTCAAATTGAATCATTGCAAGTTTTTTCATTGCTTCAAATGAAGCAATGAAAAAACTTGCAATGATTCAATGGTCCAATATTACTTAACAGCCTTTAGCCCCTGGCTCACTTCGATGGAAGTTCCCCACGGATCGGTCAGTTGCACCACCGACAGGTTGGCTGCAGCGGCAGTTGCAATCTGAGAATCCAATTTGCCGCCGGCGTCCTGATACTTCTGAACGAAAGTCTTGAGGTCGCTCACTTCGAAACCCAGCAGGCCGAGCGAATGACCTTTTGTCGGAGCGATGGAATCCTTTGTCGCGCGGAAAACGATCCTGGCGCCGGGAATCTCGCCGATCGTGTCCTGGCCATTCTTGCTGACTTTGGCGCCAAACCATTTCGCATACCACGCGGACACTTCCGCCGCGTCGGCAACTTTCATCACAAGGCCGTCGGAAGCAATCGGAATTGCCAGTTTCTTATCCTCGGTGATGCGGACCTGAACATCGTCGGGTCCCATCAGCGTGATGGCGCCCTTCTCGCTCTTGGCCGCGATCCCGGCTTCAGTCAGCTTTGCAAGGGTCGCCTTGAGGTCCTTCGACTTGAAGGTGATGTACTCCACCGTCGTGCCGTGGTTGCCGCCGAGCGACGGCGCCGGGTTCGCGCCTCGCGGAGCGCTGATGAACAGCAGAACTCCGGGGAACTTCATCAGCTTGATATTCGCCAGCGCCGCCGGTTCGCCGCCGAGAGTGATCCAGAACTTGTTTGCGGCGTCCACATCCTTCGCGCGGAAGATGTGATGCCCCGCGGTAACGCCATCGGCGTTCGGTGTTGGAAGTTGAGCAAGCAAAGGGCATGCAATGCACAGCACAAGCAGAGCGAAAAGTATGGGTTTCATAATTGGCGGATCATATACCAGGACCCGAGGGGAGGGGAAGGAACACAAGAAGCACAAAAGGCACAAGACAGGAATCATGGAGCAACTTCTTGTGCTTCTTGTGCCTCTTGTGTTCCTTCCCCTTTCAACTCATTCATGCCGCAATGCTTCGGTAGGCTGGAGCCTCGCGGCGCGGCTGGCCGGGAGATATCCGAAGATGACTCCGGTCAGGCACGAGACCACAAAGGCGACGATCACGGACGCTCCGGAAATCGGAATCGTCAAACCCTCCGGCAGGAACGGCTGAACCAGAATCGGAATACTCAGCGCGATCAGAATTCCGAGAACCGCGCCCGTTCCGCTGATCATCAGCGCTTCGAGAAGGAACTGAAACAGAATCTCACGCTTCGCCGCGCCGATGGCTTTGCGCACGCCGATCTCTCGCGTCCGCTCGCTGACGGTGACCAGCATGATGTTCATGATGCCGACGCCGCTGATGATCAGAGTGATCAAGCCGACGGCCAGAAGCACAAGCAGGAGAGCGAAGGTAATCTTCCGCGCCGCATCGAGAATCGAGGTCAGGTTGTCGACATCGTACAGGGACCCTTGCCGATGCCTGCCGAGGAGAGTCGCGTTGACCCCTCTGGTAACAGCGGGCACATCGTCGGGGGAGGCCGCCTGAGCATATAAGGTCTTGATACTGCCGGTGTCGGCATAGCTCTTTAAAAGTCCAAACGGAACGATGATGGTCTCCCGCGTAATCTCCGATTGGCCGAACGTCGAGATGCGTTCCTTGAAGACGCCGATCACGGTAAATCTCAATTCGCCCACTCGAATGACCTGGCCAACGGGATCCGTTCCGGCAAATACGACGCGGGCAAGCTCGTCCGTAAGGAGGCAGACCTTGCTCTTGGTCTGAAAATCGTCGATATCGAAATACCTCCCGGCAACAACGAGGAGATTGCGAATCTTCTGGAATCCCGCCGTGACGGCAACAAGCGTCACGGGCCGTTCGATGGCTCCGGCAACAACCGACATCTGTACCTCGCGTGTTCCCGCAACCTCGACCACATTCGGCACCTCGCCGCGTACGGCATCCATATCGGCCTCGGTGATCTCATCGCTTAACGTTGAGGCCTGGCTGTGGTGCAATTCCGCCCACACAATATTCGAGCCGACACCTTCAATCTGCTTCACGATGTAGCTCTGGCCGAGCAGCGAAATCGTAACGACAAGAACGATGCAGGCGCTGCCGATGACGACGCCCAGCATCGTCAGAAAAGCCTTCAGCTTATTCGCGCGCAGCGCGTCGAACGAAACTCTCCACAGTTCGCTTCGGAGCATCAGGTCTTATGTTAACAGTGGTTGCAGTACACTAAGGCGTGTTTCGCAGTCATCGGGTTCTGGTTCCGTTGCTGATCCTGATCTATATCGCGCAATGCGTGTGGTTCATACGGACACAGTCGTTTACGAATGATGAACCCGAACATTTGGTCGCCGGCCTCGAAGCATGGAGCTACGGCGAATTTGCCCGCTGGCAAGATCAGCCGCCTCTGGCACGGCTTCTTTTCTCACTGCCGCTGCTCCGCACGGATTGGGCGTATCACATCTCAGACGACCAGGTCCGCCTGGACCGTCCCGCTGCCGAGGTCTGGCTGTACCGCGCACGGCCACTAAACATGCTGCTTGGCGTGGTATTGCTGATTCTGATCTGGACCGCCGCCGCCGATCTCTATTCGGAATCGGCCGCGACATTCGCTGTCGCCCTAGCGGTTTTTTCCCCCGACCTGATCGCGCATTTCTCGCTGACGACGATCGACGGAGTGGGCACGCTCCTTTTCTTCGCTTCCGCCCTCCAGTTTGTTCGATGGTGGCGCAAACCCGGACTGACGAATGCGATGCTGCTTGGCCTCGTCCTTGGGCTGTTCCTTATTTCGAAGTTCAACAGCCCGCCGATCGCCGCGCTTATGGTTCTTCTGGTCTTGATCCGCGGTGGCTGGCGGCGCGCCGCTGCGTTGTCGACGATCGCGTGCCTGACGGTATGGGCCGGGTACTTCTTTCATATTTCGCGAGTGGTGTTCGCCGGCCAGAAGGTCACGATCCACTTCGCCGGGTACATGAAGCAACTCGTGCAGGAAATGCCGACGCTGGCGAATCCGATTACGATCTTCCTGCCGGCTTGCGAATGGATGACGGGGCTGGGCATGGTTGTCTTTCACGATATCGAGGGCCATCGCGCATTCCTGCTTGGCCACTATTCTCCGAACGGATGGAAACTGTACTTTCCCGCCGCCATGCTTCTGAAGTGGCCGCTGATCACCATTCTGCTTGCCATCACAGGCGCCTGGTGTATCCGGCGGATGCCGAAGCGGCGGGATCTGCTTCTGATGAGTCTGTTTCCCGTGGTGTACTTTGGCTTCGCGATCTTGACGCGCATCGATATCGGAGTGCGCCACGTCCTCCCGCTCTACCCTTTCGTACTTCTCTTCGCCGCGGCGGTTTGGGAATTCGCCAGGGAGAGGCGCTCCCTCCGGGTACTACTCGCCGCGCTGGTGATCGTGCAGGCTGCCGATATCGCCCGCTATGCACCGGACTACCTGGCTTACTTCAACGCGGCCGTCCCATCTGAACAAAGCTGGCAGTACCTGAGCGACAGTAATACCGACTGGGGACAGGGAATGTTCGCGTTACGTGAATATCAGCGCGAACATCCGGCGGAGAACATTTATCTCGCGCCTGTTGGCGAGGTGGATCCGGCCTTCTACGGAATCCGCTATACGCGGCTGGGTGAATCGGACCATCCTTCGGGAACTGTCATCGTGAGCGCGACACATCTCTCCGGACAACTGTTGAAGGACCACGATGCGTATCGCTGGCTGCTGACGTATCCGCGCAAAGCGATCCTGGATCACGTGCTTTACGTCTTCGACACCACAGGCGGGCCCTCAGTGAATTCGGCAGACAGCGGCCGCGCTGTTCCGGAACGGACAGTCGAGACTGACCTTCGAGCCGCCGGGAAGTAGAACCCAATCCGCACCGAAACGTCTGCGCAGGTCCTCGAACTGACCGGCAGTGAACTTTTCAATCCCGCGCTGCGCTGAAACCTGCTGCAGCCATTTCGGCGCCATCTCAGGAAAGACGGTAGCTGCACCGGGGTCCTTTTGATCCTCGGCGAGAATACTGCGCTCTGCCCATGCGCGAAAACCGTAAGCTTCCTCTCCAGGCAAATCCATATATTTGGGATCGAGCGCAAATACCGCATCCCGCGGCGTGTTCGCTCGAATCCAGAGAAAAGCCTGCGCCCAAGGATTCCGTGGCGCCCGGCCGGGCCACTCGATGTGGTCGCTGTGCGCGAAGAGGCTCAACTGAACGCCGAACATGACGCAGGCCAACCCGCCGAACATCAGAAACCAGGCCCAGATGCGGCGCTTCAGGAGGAATTCACCGGCGAGGCCTCCGGCAATGATCAGGAAGAAGAAATAAAAAATGTGCAGCCAGCGCATCGGCTGGAGAGCAGCCAATTCGATCGTGGAGGCGGGCACGGTCATCACCATCGCGATGAGAAACTGAAAGACAGCAAACGCCACCAGTCGGACGGCGATGCGATCGAGCGCGAGCCATCCCCGCCGCCGGGCAACCCGTCCGGCCCACCAGACGAAAGCAACCGGCGCCACCATCCCGAGCCACTCGTACCATTCCCATCGCAGCGGAAAGTAATAAGACCTGGCCAGCGTCGCTTCTTTCCAGGCAGGTGAAACCTTTTCGAACAAGCCCCAGGGCAGCAGCGCGAACACCGCTGAAGCTATTACCGTCGGCGATCGCCATGGTATCCACAGAAACACCAGCAGCGATATTCCGAAAGCGGCCATCAGCGGATGCATCGCCGCAGCAAACGCCATCCAGATGGCAGTTCGCGTCCATCGCCGTCTCAGCGAAGCGGCGATGGCAAGCAGAATTGCGGCGGCAGCGGGAGCCCGCGGATGCAGATATTGATCTACGGGGTAGAGCGCCGTTCCCGCGATCGGCATCGTCAGCATCACGGTGACGAGCAGGACTGCGGCCCAGCGCGCATGGTTGCCGCTGAAACACAATGCCGCGAACCTCCAGCATCCGAGCAAAACCAGAAAGATGGATGTGACGTGCCAAAGCGCCAGAGCCCACTCCATTCCCACAACGCGCGCCGTCAGACTGAGCGCAGGAATGAACAACGAAGCTTTCATCTGCTCGGTGAAGAATTCGGCGTTTACCGGATATAGCGAAGGATCGAGCCACTTTTTTGCGGCGGCGAGATAGACGTCCTGATCCTCCACACCGATCGAGTAACCATGGATCGCGACGGCAGCCACGGTAAGCAGAATTAGGCCAGGAATAAGGCGCAGCCCATGGCCTTCATCCGCGCGGAAACGGCTCACTGTTCGCGATTTTCCCGTCCGCGGTGACGAGACCTGGCAGCAATGATCATGTTAAAGATCGTCATCAACGCGAGGACGACAAGAACTGCTGCGAGGGCGAGGGCTCTCGGTATGCGCATCGGCCGAAGTCTATCGCGCAATGGCTTCCACCGCGAGCGGCTTTACACACGGGATGTCCAGCTGTGATTTCTGCCATCACGAGATAAAAAATCCCCTGCGGTTGCCCGCAGGGGATTGGACTTGGTTCCACCCGTCGATTCGTGGACGGGAATCTACCGCGGGCCGGGAGTGGGAGGTGTGGCTGGTACGGGAGGTGTTGCGCCGCCTCCACCGCCTCCACGGCCCGCACGTCCACCTCGGCCACCGCCGGCAGGAGCGGCAGTGGCGGGCTTTGGATGCGCTTTAGCGAAACGCGCTGTTTCAATATAGTTGCGGATGGCCGTATTGCCTTCGTGGCAGGCGTACTCGAACATCTGATAGCTGTTGTCGAGCATCATGGGGTACGCCACTGTGAAAGATCCCGTTGCCAGGACCGTCGGGTCGTCGACCTTGATCGAGTAGTCCATCCTGCCCGGACCGGTGGGGGTGAAGCGCTCGATGGTCTTCATGTTGACCGTTGACGGCTGAAGCGGGCCGGGAGAACCGGGAACGCCGGCGCTTGTCAGCTCGGTCTGGCCGTTGAAGTTCGTGGTTTCGACAATAAGCGTGTTGCCTTCCCAGTGCCCGCGCGATTCCCCGAGCCACTCCTTGATCGCGGGATCCAGCCTGGGAAGCGGGGTTGTGGGAATGATGCGGGATTCGTGTGCCATCTCCGTTGTAATAATGACGTAGCCGGGAGACTGCGTGATGCGGATGCCGTTGTTGTAATTGCGCGGCTCCATCGAAACCGGCAGGCCGCGCGTGATGCAGCGATCCCACGGACCGAAGTCTTCAATGCCGTCATAAGAGCCTTCGGCGTCTTTACCCGGCTTGTAGGTGCTGTTCATTTTCGACTGCAGCTCCTTACCGTAAGGTGTCAGAGCCGGAAAACGTCCGTTCGGCGGATCGACGATCAATGAGGTCTGCCGTATCTGCGCGCCGGACTCCGAGGAGGGCAGAGCTCCCTGCGTTCGCTGCTTCTGTTGTGCTTCGGCACGGGCTTCCGCCACCTTGAACTCCTCATCGGTGAGGAAGGCACGATCCCCATATTTCGGGTCGCGCTCCAGGCGCGTCGTGACCAGGTGGTTGATCGGCCACATACCGGAAATATCGGGCTCACCCCACGACGTCAGTCGTGGCTTGTAAGCCGCCGCCGCAGGCTTTGGTGTAGACGTTGCGGGCTTTGCGGCAGACGTGGCCGGCTGCGGCGCCTTCGCCGGTTGTTGCTGCTGTGCCGCGACAGTGCCTGGGCTGGCAACCAGCATCAGGACGGCGGCAATGCTCAATCCAGCAAGACTAAGAACATGAGCGGAGCGAATGCAAGCCCGACGCGAAGCGCAAGCGCAATAGCGCGCAGCCTCAAGATAACGCGCAGCCAGTAAATTATGTTTCATCATAAGTTCAGACCTTTACTTCGGCTGTTCTGCATCCGGATTGGACCCGCCCATCGAGAGCTTTTTTCCGTCGGCGAACTCAATGCTTCGTGTGTTGAGGCGAAGGCTGCCATCTTTGGCTCGGGCGCCCGTGATTTTTATCTTTGTGCCCGCAGGAAGCGTGTCTCTGTTCCATCCGAGTCGAAGCAACACGCTAGGCGATCCGCCTTCCGCCATCCAGTGTTCAACAGTGCCGTCCGGCTTCGTGACATCGAAGTGCAGCCAGGAATGGGGATTGACCATCTCCAGCTTGGCAACCTTTCCTTCGAGTGTGACCGTCTGCGACGCGTCGAATTCGGCGGCAAAAGAATGGTGAGCAAGCAACGGCAAAACCGTTGCCAGAAGGATGCCGGCACTCGCCATAACAGTGATCAGTTTGTTGCGCATGGTTTTCTCCTCGATTTAGCGTCGGGCCCAACGGCCGTCCCTCTGTCGGTACGGACTCCATGATCGGTTCGGCCGGTTCCCCACGCCCCTGGATCACGGTTTCGCTTTGTCGCCGATCAAATCATGATACAGAAGCATATCTGCAAATGGGACGCACTTGTGTTCGAATGCTTGTGCATTGTCGTCAATCAGACGATACAAGGGCATTTCGATCGTCCAGGGTTTCGTGTACGTTTTGGGATCGTCGAGCGTTGCTTCGTACTGAATGTGGGTCGAGTCGATCAGTTTGAATCGCTCGGTGACCTTTAACTCATTGCTGTGAAAGTTGCCGGCACGATCCAGCATGGTGTCGGCCAGCAGATCCGTGGTCACGATAACGAGAACATCGCCTTCCCAATGACCATTGGAGCGTCCCATCCAGGAATCGACGGGGTCACGGGCATGATCGTTCTCCCTCATATGAACGAATCGGTTTCCGGCCGCGAACGGATAAATCATCTGAATGTCGAGATCGCCCTGGGAAATCTGAAACGGAATATTGTGGTAGGTATAACGCGGGATGCCGAGCATGTAGCATTTCGCTTCATTGTCCGACTCGGGCCACTTGGCGCGATTTTCGTCGCGCTGCTTGAGCGCTTCTGCCGTATACGGGATCATGCCGCCGCCGCGAAGCATACTTTTTCCCGCCGGAATCGAGGCGATTGCTCCGAGCTGCCAGAATCGGGAAAGGCCGGTGACGGAATGCGCTTCAAGATTCCAGTTGGCGCTGTTCAGCGCCTGCCAAATGCCGTTCAAATTCGGGTGCCCCGCGATTCGCGCCGGTCGCGCCGGGGATCTGGGACTCGCTGTCTGCCCACGCGCGGCAGATTGGGCCGTCTGCTGTGCCTGTAGTGGACATGGTCCGGCTCCGACGGTAAACGCAATTGCTGCGGTTATCGCGATCGTGCCGATGAATTGTTTTCGCATGGTATCCGGATTATAGAGCAGCATTTCTGCACGAAAAAGGGGGAGGAACCACAAGAAGCACAAAAGGCACAAGAAAGGCCCGCCTTTCTCGTGCCTTTTGTGCTTCTTGTGGTTCCTTCCCTTAACTCCGTACCAGCCGCACGGCCGTTTCAATATGATCGGTATGCGGAAACATGTCGACGGCGCCGAGGCGCTCAACGCCGTATCCGGCCCTCAAAATAACCGGCAATTCAGCGGCCAGCATATCGGGATTACACGAGACATAGACCGCGCGCGACGGAGCAATGCCTTCGAAGACAGCCGCCAGTACAGGCTTCGGACAGCCCTGTCTTGGAGGATCGAGAATGACGGCGTGCCAGGGCTCTCGCGCGACCCTTGCAAGCCCGTCTTCGACACGGGCGGAGATAAAGCGAGCGCGGCCCGCGGGAATGCGGTTCAGCCGGACGTTGGCTTCGGCGTCGCGGATCGCCTGGCGGTTTTCGTCGATACCCGTCACGCGGGCGTCTCCGGCAGCGAGTGGAAGTGAGAAGAGGCCGCTGCCGCAGTACAGATCGAGCACGCGTTCAGCCCCGGCAACACCTTCCAGAACGAATCGTTGGAGCGCACCGGCGGCGCGGACGTTCGTCTGGAAAAACGCGTCCGGCGAAATCAGATAAGAGAACCCGCCGACAGTTTCGCGAACCTGACTTCGCCCATCGATTCGGATCGTTTGCGGCCCGGTCATGAATGGGCCCGGGCTGTCGTTGATATTGATGAAAAAGCCGTCTGGCCGATTCGTGGAATCCAGCAAGGCGCGCACGGGCCGTCGCAGGGATTTATCGTTGCGGGTAACGACCAGCATCGCAACGGCTTCACGATCATCGAGCGTTGTTCGGATAATCAGGTGGCGAAGGAGACCCGGGTGGATTCCGGCACGAACCAGATGATCGCGCAGAGCGAAAGCGATCCGGTTGCCGCGCGTGCTGTGGACCGGGCATTCCTCGACCGGGACAATCCGCCGGCTACCCCGCTCGTAGTGTCCCATCACAAGCCCGCGTCCGCCAGATGCCGGACCAAAAACGAATGCGACTTTCTGGCGGAAAGCCGATGGCGTTTCGGAATCCATTGCGAAAGGGATAAACGCAGGAGACGGAACAGGAATGGATAAATGCTTCCGGAGCGCCGCTTCCTTTGAAGCCAGCTGCTGCGCGTAAGGGAGATCCTGGATGCTGCATCCTCCGCAGACCCCGAAGTGGCGGCAAATCACATCTTATTTTATTGCACCACGCACTGATCCAATAGATGCTAGTGCACTATTGCAACCGTTTCTTTCGAGGAGCCCACGATGATTGCCACCATCGCTTTGATGATGTTCGGTGCTGCAGCAACCGCTGCCCCGGCGCCCTGCGACAGTCTCACCAGCATCAAGCTCGACAATGCCACCATTACCAGCGCCACCGTCGTTCCGGAAGGACCGCCTCCGGCGCGCGGGGGCGGCGGGGGTGGAGCCGGTGCGCGCGGCGGGGCGCGCGGAGCCGGGGGCCGCGGAGCGGGGGCGCCACGGGGTAACGGATCTGCGCCGCAGGCCGGACAGCGCGCGGCCGCGCCTCCTGCAAATATTCCGGAGCACTGCCGGGTTCAGATGGTTCTCAAGCCGACTCCCGACTCGCTGATCAATATGGAGCTCTGGTTGCCGACTCAAAACTGGAATGGCAAATTCATGGGCGTCGGAAACGGCGGTTTCGCAGGCTCCATTCAGGGGCTTGCGAACGATATGCCTCAGGCGCTGAGGCTCGGCTATGCGACCGCAGGCACAGATACCGGCCATCAGGATCCCGGCGGCGACTGGGCGATCGGCCATCCGGAAAAAATGATCGACTTCGGATACCGCGCCACGCATGAAATGACGCTGAAGTCCAAGCAACTCGTCAAAGCATATTACGACGAAGCGGCGAAATACGCCTATTTCAAAGGATGCTCCACCGGCGGCCGCATGGCCCTGATGGAAGCTCAGCGCTATCCTGAAGACTACAACGGCATCATCGCCGGCTCGCTGGCAAACCGGCACATCCATATGTGGACCTCCGGTGTTGCGCGAAGCATCGAGCTTTCGCGGCATCCCGAGGAAGCCCTCTCCGCCGAAAAAGCGGCGCTGGTAAACAAGACGGTCATGGGCACCTGCGACACGCTGAAGGAAGGGTTCCTCAACAACCCGAACCAGTGCAAAGTGGACTTCAGGAAACTGATGTGTCCCGCAGGCAAGGACGACAACACGTGCCTGACTTCTCCGCAGTTGAAAACAGTCGAGACCTACTATGGCGGAGTGAAGAACTCGAAAGGCGAACTGATCTTTTCCGGCCAGGCGCTCGGCAATCCCATCGGGGCGCAGCGCAGCACGGGCCAGGCGCCGGGCGGCACATTCGACATCGTTCGCATTGCCTTGAATGATGCCAATCTCGACTGGCACAAATTCGACCTCGACCGGGACATGCCCCTCGTTGACAAGCAACTCAGTTACGTCGACGCCGTGAATCCGGATCTCGGCAAATTCAAGAAGGACGGCGGCAAACTGCTTATCACTCACGGCTGGTCCGACACGACCATCACTCCCGAAACGACCCTCTGGTATTACGACTCCGTCCTCAAAAAGATGGGCAAAAACCAGAGCGAATGGATGCGCCTCTTCATGGTGCCCGGGATGGCGCATTGCGGCGGCGGGCCTGGTGTGAATACATTCGACTCGATCGGCACTTTAGAGAAGTGGGTTGAGAAAGGCGTCGCTCCGGATCAGATGATGGGCATGGGAGCGCAGGGTCTGACGCGTCCGCTTTGTCCTTATCCGCAAGCGGCGGAGTATAAGGGAAGCGGCGACCTGAAGGACGCGGCAAACTGGGCCTGCAAGGCGAAGTAGTTCTCGTTTGCACAAAAGCGCCGATTTCAACATGGTGTGTGAGCGACCCCCTGCCGGCCGCTTCGCGGCCGGCTCTCCCCCTGTATCAGGGGGAGAGTGGACTGTCACAAGTCGTCTTGAAATCGATGACCCTTCGCCTTTACTTTACGGCGTCACCTTCAGCGATTCGCTCTCGGATGCAGCGGAAGCCCATCGCATCAAAGCCGCCGTCAGGTTGGATGGCGTCCCGATATGAGACACGGCCGTTGAGCGGAAGGTAGAACCAGGAACCGCCTCGAAGTGTCCGGCTCTGTCCGGTTGGCGGCCCGGAGGGATCGGTATCGGGACCGTACTGGTAATATTCGGCGTCGTACCAGTCCTGTACCCACTCCCAGACGTTGCCGATCGTGTCGTACAGCCCCCAGGCGTTCGGTTGTTTCTGGCCCACGGGATGGGTATGCGATCCCGAGTTCCCTCCATACCAGGCAATCTCGTCGAGAGAAGCCGAGCGCGCCTCGCCGGAACCGGCGCGCGCCACATATTCCCATTCGGCTTCGGTGGGCAGACGATATTGATAACCGTCCTGAAGCGCGTTCAGTTTCTGGAAGAATTGCTGGACGTCGTTCCAACTGACCTGTTCGACAGGCAGGTCCGGACCATTGAAGTGACTGGGATTGGATGGCATGACCGCCAGCCATTGCGCCTGCGTCACCTCATAGATTCCGGCTTCGAAATCCTTCGTAATGCGGACGTGCCTTGGCGGCAGTTCATCGAAATCGCACTGATTCTGCCTGCCCGAGCACCCCATTGTGAATTCTCCCGGCGGAATATGGACGAACTCCATTCCAGTGGCTGCATTTTTTGCCGTCGGTGGCGGCGTGAATCCAGCGCGGCTGTTTAATGGAGCGGCGCGCCGCAAATCACGGGCGATGACTTTGATCGTCTGCAGATCCTGAATCAGGTCGGCGGCGAGACGCGCGTTGATTTCATCTTTGCGCTGTCCGGCGACGTACTGTTGGACTTTGCGAACGACCGACGAGGCCGTGGTGTCCAACACCATAAGACGGTCCGGAAGCGATTTGTCATTGGTCTTAGGGAACTGTTGCAAGCCGGGAGCCTCGGCCCCGTCCAGCAGGTAGTCGAGCATGTGATCGACACGGTCTTCGAGGGCCTTGGCACTCTTGTTGATCTGTCTTTCGGCTCCGCGGTCGGGGATCCCACGAGTCCGGTATGCCGCGAGAGTGCGGCTGAGCTGGCTGAATTTATCGACGTCCTTCAGAAAATCCGGCAGCAGCATGGCATGCACGGCGGGCAAGTCGTCGGGCTCCGGTGGGCCCGCACCCAGATCCTGCCGGGCTGCAAAGGCGGCTGTCGCGATACTGAAACCAACCACTGTTAACGCCAGCCTTGAGCAAAAAAGCATCTGTGCAAATTCTTGAATTGATCAGCCGGATCGTCAATAAAAAAAGACAAACACAAACGTCATGAGTTGTCTCCCAGGTGCTATTCTACGCAGCATAGGAGACCTGAATGAAGAAAAGCATCCGACAAATTATTCTTGTCCTGGCTGCGATCGGCGTTTGCGCCGCCGGCGCCTGGGCTCAGGAGTTGAAGGTGGGCGACATGGCGCCCGACTTCACTCTGAAAGCCAGCGACGGCCAGACGTACACGCTGTCGAAGCTGAAGGGGAAGACCGTCGTCCTGGCGTGGTTCCCCAAGGCGTTTACCGGTGGCTGAACGGCCGAGTGCCAAGCCCTCCGTGAGAGCGGCAGTTCGATCAAAGCATTCGACGTAGCCTATTTCATGATCAGCGTGGATACGCTGGAACAGAACACAGCGTTCGCAAAGCAGGAAAATGCGAACTTCCCCCTTCTCGCCGACCCCACTCAACAGACAGCCAACAAATACGGTGTGCTCCGGGATTATGGCGAACTCGGAAAGCTTGCCAACCGCTGGACCTTTTATATCGGTCCGGATGGAAAAATCGAAGCAATCGACAAGACGGTGAATCCTGCAACGTCCGGCCAGGTCCTGGTGGATAAGTTAAAGCAACTTAAGGTCCCGGCAAAGAAGTAGCCGGGAGGCGGCAGTAGGAAAAATGTCCTCTTATTCGGCGCGCAAAGCGACGAGGGGAAGGAAGCACAAGAGGCACAAGAACTACGGTTTTTCTTGTGCCTTTTGTGCTTCTTGTGCTTCCTTCCCTCCTCCGATGGTTCTTGGAAGGGGAACTGCCCTTCTACTCTAGGAGGTGAAATCATGCGCGGATCGTTATTTTTAACGGCTGCAGTCGCCGTTTTGCTGGGTGTAGCTCTTGCAGCTCCTAACGCCCAGGCCCAAGTCTCAGTAGGTGTTGGTATTGGAGCGGCCCCCGTTTGCCCATACGGTTATTACGACGTCGCGCCTTACAATTGCGCACCTTACGGTTACTATGGACCAGAGTGGTTTGACAACGGCGCCTTTCTTGGCGTTGGCCCATGGTTCCATGGCTCCGAGCACTTTCGAGGCCATGTGAACAATCATTTTCATCCGGAGCACGGCTACAAAGGCCCGTACCCGAACCACGGGGAAAGGGCGTCAAAGTCCGTTACCCGAATCGAACATTTCAAGGGGAATGAGATGCGCGACGGGCACGGCCATGTGATGCACAAATAGGCGTCCGACACAAAAACGGAAAAAAGAAAAACGGGGACAGTGAGCAATTTCTCGTGTCGTAGAAATTGCTTAACTGTCCCCCTTTTTGTCCCCGCTGAAAACGTCATTCGCGACGAACAGAGTCGTGCCGGGAACGGCCACGGGCTTCACATAATGAGTTTGATTTGCCGGTTCCCGGAACATACCGGCGGGATGCCTCGTACAATGAAAGGGCCGATGAAAACCGTATATACGTTTTATACCGAAGCCTTTCGCATTGCGCTGCAGGCTATTCTTGCGCACAAGCTCAGGGCGTTTCTGACGCTGATCGGCATCATTATCGGCGTCGCTTCAGTCGTGGTCGTGGGGGCTGCCATCAGCGGCCTGGATACCTATGTGATCGACCGCGTCTCGCGGGTACTCGGCGTCAACCATTTCATGATCGCCCGGATGGCCAATGTCGGACCTTTGAGCGACGAGGAATGGGACCTTCGAAACCGGCGAAATAAGCGCCTCACCCTGGACGACTTCGAGTGGGTCCTGCAGAACTGCAGGCTGTGCCAGGAAGTCGGGGCCGAAGTGGATCGAAACGTCGATCTGAAACACGGAACCGAAGAGCTCTTCGGCACGGGTATCATCGGAGTCACGGCCAACGTAGCCGACATCGAGGACAAGACGATCGACGACGGGCGCTTCATCCGCACAAACGATCTGGATACAGCGGCTCCCGTTGTCGTCATTGGCGACGAGTTGCGCGAGAAGTTCTTCCCCGGCCTCGATCCCATCGGGAAGACGGTCAAGATTGCGGGATTTCCAATGGAGATCGTCGGCGTGGAGCAAAAACGCGGCTCCCTGTTCGGGAACTCGCTCGATAACCACGCCTACATCCCCATCACCACCTACGGCCGAATGTTCGGCCGGCAAGACAGCATTCAAATTCATGGAAAATCGCGCGATCGCGAGCAGTTCGACGCGACCTTCGAACAGGGCCGGCTTTCGATGCGGATACGCCACAAGCTGAAAGGCAATCAGGACGACGATTTCGGCGCTGTCAACGTACAGCAGGTGAACAATCAGGTCGATCAGTTCACCGGAAGCATTGCCGCCGTCGTGACGCCGATTACGCTCATATCGCTGGTTGTCGGCGGCATCGTCGTCATGAACATCATGCTCGTGAGCGTCACCGAGCGCACCTTCGAGATCGGCTTGCGCAAGGCCCTGGGAGCGAGGCGAAAGCAGATCATGCTTCAGTTTCTGATCGAGTCCGCGTTGCTCTCCGCACTGGGTGGAATGCTGGGCCTCGCGCTCGCGGCAGGTATTTCCTGGGTCGTCGCGGCGACGACACCGATTCCGATGACCATCACGGCCGCCTACATTGTTCTGTCGCTCGTGGTGTCGGGCGGCATCGGAATGATCGCAGGGATTTATCCGGCTTACCGGGCGGCGCGGCTCGATCCCATTGTCGCGCTGACGAAGAGTTGAGGCTCAGGAGAAGAATGGCAACCGTTCCGCGTAGAGAAATCGTATCGATGGCGCTCGACAGCCTCCGGGCACACAAGTTCAGAAGTGTGCTGACGGTGCTCGGTATCGTTATCGGCGTCTCTACGGTGATCGCGATCGCTTCGATCCTCACGGGCCTGCGCGACAACCTCGTCAAAGTGATCGAAGAATATGGAACGGACAATATTTATGCCTTCCATCTTTCGACCGGCTTCACACAGAACCAGGAACGCGATGAACGGACGCGGAAACCGCTCACGGAAGACGACGCAGCCGCCGTCCGCGCGCAGGCGCCGAGCGTCCAGGGTGTCGCGCTGGCGGAGTTTCCGGATTTTGGTCTCAGCTCAGTGCTCACCTATCGCGGACGCACTTACAAAAGGGGCAACCTGCAGGGTGTCTCCGCCAACTACGCCGAGACCACCAATGTAGCGACCAGCAACGGCCGTTTCATTTCGGAATTCGACGATCAACACCGCCGCAATACCATGGTGATCGGGTGGAGCGTCGCCGATGCCTTTTTTCTGGATCATCAGAGCGCCATCGGCGCCGAAGTCAAAATGGGCGGGCACACCTTCGAAATCACCGGCGTCCTGCAAAAGCGAAAGAACGCGTTTCTCGGTGAAAACGACGAGGACAACGCGATCTATATCCCGTTCCGCACCATGCGGCAGATATCTCCCGGCCGGCATTGGATGTTGCTCACCATTCAAGCCAAGTCCGGGCAGATTCACGAAGCCCTGGGCCAGGTGGAAGGTATCCTGCGGCGGCAGCGCGGGGTGAAGTTCAATGAGCCCGATAACTTCGATCTCGGCACGGCGGACCGGTTCATCTCGGAGTTCGACAACATCACGAAGTTGGCAGGCCTGATCGCCATCGCGATGTCGAGCGTCGGCCTGCTTGTCGGCGGGATCGGCGTGATGAATATCATGCTGGTCTCGGTCAAGGAACGAACGCCGGAGATCGGCGTCCGCAAAGCGATGGGCGCGCGCAAAAGCGATATCACGATGCAATTTCTATGCGAAGCGATGACGCTGACATTTCTTGGCGGGCTGGCCGGCGTCCTGTTCGCGATGGCCGCCAGCCAGGTGATCATGTTTTTTATTCCGTCGCTGCCCGCGTCCGTGCCGATCTGGGCGGTAATCGCCGGGCTTCTGGTATCGATCGCCGTCGGATTGCTTTTCGGAGTCTGGCCGGCGCAGAAAGCATCCCGGCTCGATCCCGTCGAATGCCTGAGATACGAGTGATCAAACGCCCCGCTTTGCACAAAATTCCACACACCATATTGAAGTCGATTTCTTGTTGGAAAGCCTCAGTTCGCCAGTGGAAGGCGGGCCTTGGCACACTCCTCGGCCACTTTGAGAAAGTTCAAAACCTTCGCATTGCCCACCACGTAGGGATTCGGCGTGACGGAGCCCTTCGCCAGCAGCGGGACGTTGATCTTGGTGTGGTCCCAGTCCGTGTGATTAGCAAGGATAATGTCCGCTCCGGCCTGCCGGACGATGCCGCTGAATCGCTCGGCCGAATCGATGTAGTTCTGGAGCGACGCCTTGTCCGAATTCAATCCCACACCGCCCCAGAGTGCTGCGATGTGCGTCCGGCCATTCTCCTTCACCGGAAACACGGTGGAAATCGTACCCGGCGTATGACCTGGAGTGATGTAAAGAGTCAGCGTGGTGTCGCCGAGCGTGAGTTTCTCTCCGTCGGTGGCGATCAGGTCGCGGTTCGGTTTCGTACCGTTGGAACGGTCGAGCATGTCGTAATCCGCGGGCGACATGATCACGCGCGTGCCGTAATGCTCCTGCAGAAACCGGGCGCCGCCGGCATGATCCGGATGCGCATGGCTGACGACGGCATATTTGATGTTGGCCGGATCCAGGCCCAGCTTTTTCATCCCGCCGGCGACCTCGTCCTCGACGGAATAATCAAAGATCGTGTCGAGCACGATGATGCCCTGCGACGTCGTGATCGCCCACACGGCATACTCGGTCTGGCCGAAGAAATAGAGGTTGTCGAAGACCTTCGCCGGCTCCATATGCCAGGTCGAGCGGTCCGGCGCGCCCCTTTGCCCACCCGCGCGCTGCCCGCTTCCAGCTCCCCGTCCGCTGCCTTGCCCGCGGGGCGCTCCTGCGCCAGCAGCTGCCCTCTGCCCGCCGGGCCCGGGTCCGTAGCATTGGAAATTGAGCAGATTCTGGAAATCGTCACCGGCTGCGGCCCTCGCAGCAGCGAAGTGTGCTTCGGGCGTATCGTTTGTCGTCTGAGCCGCCAGCATCGAAACCGCCAGCAGCAAACCAAGGGCGATCTTCATAGGCCTCCTTGAAGGCCCACATTATCCTCCGCTCGTATGAGAATCGAGAATGAATGTTGCGCGGGAATTCGGGAGGACGCACCTCTGAATTATGCCTTGACGGCGGGAGTCCCGGCTATTGCCGCCCTATGCGCCAGTGGTTCTGCGCCGATGCCATCTGTATCCGAACAGACCGGCGACGCCAAGCGCGAGCAGTGTAAGGCTTCCCGGTTCGGGAACCGAGGCAAGCTCTGCGAACGTGCCGATCGACATGTCATCAAAGGCAAACCCGTCAGCGGTATTGGAGTTGGTAAACGTAATACTGGTGAACTCGTCCGCGGCCGTGGTCCCGTAGAAACCAAAATACAACACCGAGGAATTATCCTCGGCTGGGATGGGCCCGGACGGTACCATTAACGAAGTGGAGCTACCGTTCGCCAGTTGCAAGGTCAGGATACCGCCCATGTCGCCGATATCGACTCCATAGAAACCAAAAGCATCCACTGGTTGCGAGAAACTGAGCGAGAACGAGGGCGCGTCGTCTTCCAGGTACTGGTTACCGGAAATCGGGTAGTGGCCATTCGAGTCGGTCCCAGTCGGCACATTTTGAACAGTTACACTTCCGGTCAGCGTCGCCGTGGTACCGGCGCCCGGAAATGTCAGGGTGCTTGATATCGGGCCCGGAGTAAGGTTTTCGAAATCCTCGGTGCCAACGCCGGTCAGATTCGGCAGAAAATGAGCGAGTGCGGCATCTGAATTCGGATGGTCGATGCGTACGCTCATGTCGCCGGGGTTAGCGTCGATACCGGAGAACGTCATGATCGATGCCCGGCCGGGTATCGAGGAAAACAATGCGAATACAATACCAAAAACTAGCCGTAGAGACGATTTGGACATAGGCCTGACTTCTCCTTGCCCGCCACTCCTTAGCTCGACGGTAAATATTCTTCTATGTTGCGCCGCGGAAGTACAGAGCAACTTCAGCAACCGATGCACCACTCCTATAGCTATGGCGGCAAAGATCGTTAAACTCTTAGGGAATAGTGATTTCACCTGAAGACCTCATTTCGTGGAATAGCCCGCTTGCACTCGATTTTTGTAAAGATCTCCGACACTCCGCGGTAGCAGATACGACAAACGATAGAAAAAGAAAACGATTTGATATTTTTGATTTCCGTAAGATTTGCCGACACCGCGTCGTGAAAGATTTGACGCGAGTGACCTATAAACCCATTAACTCGCGGGCCACAGATTCTGGCTCTTCAGGAAAGCCTCGATGGCGGCAAAGGCGCGCTCATTTTCCGCGCGGCTGAAGCCGCCGTGCTTGCCGCCGGGGATGGTGATCATTTGCTCTTTCACATGAGCGGCTTTCAACTTTTCATGCAATCGTACCGACTGTGTATAGGGGACCGTGGGATCGGCATCACCGTGAATCGAAATCGTCGGGGGCGTAGAGGCGTTCACCACCGGCGCGAGCATTCGCGCGATGTCCAGCGGATTCGGCAGATTTTGAACCCAACCTGCGGCGTAGTCTTTTTGATTCGGACCCTGCAGGATATCGGCGAAATCCCAATTGCCATACCAATTCACGACTGCCGCAACTTTCGGAATTTCATTTCCGGGACAGGCCTCGTCCCAGTGTTCAAATCGCGGCGTCATTGCCGCTGTCACGGCGAACCATGAGCCCGACGATGCGCCGGATATGACGATCTTCGCCGGATCAAATCCATACATGCCTGCATTGTGAGCAACCCAGCGCAGAGCGCACCATGTGTTTTGCAGCGTCGCCGGCGCCAGAGTCACACCCTGGAGGCGAGGCTCAAGGTTGATGACACTCCAACCCGCTTCCAGATACGGCATCAGTGACAACAGTTGACCATCTTTTGTGCCGGCGGTCATCGATCCGCCGTGGATCCAGATCAAGGTGGGTTGCGGTCCGGCGCCTCGCCTGGCGTAGAGATCCAATTTGCCTTCCCAGGCACCCGATTTCATATAAGTGACATCCGAAGCAATGCGGTAATTGGCCGTAATCGCACGCGAGAAGTTTTGGCCGAAACCCTTTGCAACAGGCATGCAAAGCAGCAATGTACCGGCGGCTATCGCCATTCGAAGGCGCATCGTCATCACCTCAATGTTGGATTCTGTGACGGCCCGTATCTTAACCTGAAAGAACGTTATGACGAAGCGGACTGCGAGGCGCCAGGCAATTCGGACGACAGATTGAGCATTTTCTGAACGCTTAACGGAAAAACGGGAGCGGTGATTTGAACCCTTCCGGCAATCCGATAATTACGCATCCCACAGGCGCGTTATGAGACAACTGTCGTCGGGGAACCGGGGCGAAGGGATAGAAACATCGCCGTCACCGCAAGAACAAGTAATCAAACCAGATCCCCCGCTGCCGTGAAGCTTGCTATCCTGGCGCCGTGAAACGAACAGCGAAACTGAAATGGTTCGCGGTCAAGACTGCGTATCGCACCTCGGTCCAGGGCAAACCCAAAGGAAATCTGCCGGACTACGATGCCGCCGTCACTCTAGTTGAAGAACGTGTCATTCTCGTCCGTGCGCATGACCATGAACGCGCCATGGCAATAGCGGACAAGGATGCGGACCGCTATACTAAGAAGCCGTATACAAACGTCTACGGACAACGCGTAACCTGGCGGCGGTTGAAAGGCTGCATTCTATCGTATGAACTCCCGGAAGACCGGCGGCCGGCGCATCTGAACGAGGTATGGTCTTTAACTCAGGTCATTGCCCGCGGGGTCAAGGACGCGTACATATCTGATAATCTCTTCGGTCCGCCCGAGAATGATCGGCTCACACGAATGAAATTCATCGATGCAAAGGTTTTCAACCTGAAGGGCGGCGACGTTTGGCTGAAGGCCCGGAGATCCAAGTCGTGAAGCCCGGATTCAGTTCAACCCAGAGACGTCCCATTGGAAGATGCACTGTGAACTTGCGTAGAGGTATTTCGAGTCCGGACTGAACTGAACGGAGAATTGTCTGACGTGGTTGCGTACCACATGTATTTTGAGATCCTGCGGATGTTCGTCATAGAATCAGTTCTCTGTCGGCTTTTGAACGGAATCCACAACTAAAACCTGAACCGGACCTTTGGCGCTTTCTAGTTTCAATCCAAGTTGTTCCTCAAGCGCGGTAAACAGGGAAGGACCAGATGGTTCTTCCGCCGATGGCGGACCTGCGGTGGATGTAGCCGATAGCGTTTCAAAAGCCCATTGCAGAGTGATGTCGAAGAATCCGTCCAGATTGGTCTTATCGACAATGGGACGCCTGGCATAAGACTGCAGCAAATTTGCTAAATTCGGCAGCGATTCATGAGTATTCGTTAGCTTGAGGGTCATGCCGCCCGAGGGGGAAGGCATCCCTAAAAGTTGTTGCTTACCGATCACTTCGTCAGCGGACGATTTCATCTTCGGACCATCCTTCGCGACGACGAGATTGTATAAAGGCAACTCACGCGTCTCAAAGTGGACTCTCAATTGAAAACGATCCGTTAAAAGCGATTGGACCATGAGCCGTACTTGGTCCTGTGAGATTGCCGCGCCGTTGCCTCCCACTTTGGCTTGAATGTCAAAGCCATCGTCATCCGCCCAAGCCGGTGCTCCGATAATGTCACTGTTTCTCAATGTGCTTGCATCGGACCGCCTGTAGGCGAATTGCAATATCGAGGTGATGCTTGCGCTCGTAGTGATAAAGCGGTCTCGTTCAACACGGATTGGGGCCACTCGCCCATCTCGTCCAGTAGTGTTCGCCTTGACGGAAGCCACTTCGAACACGGGCTTCTCACCTGCCGTTTGCGATGCAATCGGCATCACGGCAGCCACAACCATGGCTATTCCCGTTATGACTGAAAATGAGAGGCGGCGTTTCGCATCCGGATGGATACAAGCGGCAGAATAGTCGTGATCCAGCATATGCATAAGAAGTTCCGGGTGCCGCCCATCATACTCCCGCTGCTGCGCGGAAAATAGAAAAACAAAGGCCGTCTTCGAAACAACGGAGACTGAGATTGCTGCTACAAGTCGGAGACTAGCGAATATCCTTTGTTATCACTTCAGAGCATGAGTATCCTTTCGGAAGATCTCAGTGCCAGAGGGCGTAATCATGCGCACATTCCGCATTGCGTGTTTGCTTGCCTGTATCGCAGCCTCCTTCACGACGCTCGCAGAAACTCGCGCACAGCAATCGCCTTCACAGATTCTTATCCCGGTAGCCGTCACCGATTACAAAGATCGCTACGTCAGCGGCCTTCAGAAACAGGACTTCGTCGTCTATGACAACGGCCTGCCACGCGATGTGACCGAGTTCACGGCAATGGCTCAGGGTCCGATTTCAGTAGCCTTCGTCATGGATCTTTACGGCGACAAGGGCAATGAGCGAGTTGAGGAGGTAGCCACTCAACTCGTTAACGCAGCGCGGCCAGGTGATGAGTTCTCCGTCATTGATTTTAAGAATGGTTCCGCCATTGCGACCAACTTCCAGCAGGACCTTCATGAAGTGACAAAAGTGCTGGCCGCTCCGCACATGGAACAACTTCCGGCTCTAAAGGACGGCATGCGCCTCGCCACAGAGCGCATCAAGCAAGCTCACAATCCACGCAAGTTCATACTTATCGTCTCGGACGGCAATGCGCATACCCGGGTGTACTCAAGGGATGAGATCGATGCTCTGGCGAGTACGACGGACGCTGCGATCTACACCATCACCCGAAATTTCACCGGTATTTCTGCTTTAGCGCCCGGAGAGGGACAAGCACGCGCAAGCCTGGATGAGTTTACGCAGCGTACAGGCGGTCGTCACTTCACGATGGAGAGCACAACTGAAAGCCGCGATTTAGCCATGCGCATAAGTGCGGATTTGCGCACATCATACGTGTTGGGATTTCAATCGCAGGACACAAACACCACCTACCATCAGGTTGAGGTACAGATCCGCAATCCAGAAGTTCAGTTCTTGTGGGCACGACATCGTCCAGCATTCGTAGTGCAGAAGTAGATCATCAGAGTTTCAAACCGACGATGCCATGCCATTGAGGCTTATTCCGGCCGCTGTTTGCGGCCTCCGATGCGAGTTCCCTCACATGTAATTTCATGACAATCGCTTTACAAAAAAAGTGCAAACAGCGGACGTACTGATGACGACTCGCGCGGCTTTCCGCGTTATTGTCCGTTCTCATCGAAAAGGTTCTCCAATTCAGCATCAAAAGAAATGAGATCGAAACGTAAGAGGAACCGATTGAGCAGTTCGAAGAAGGCCCTTGTGTGCCTCGCTGGGGCTGCGACAGCGGGTCTCCTCATCTTCATCGCAATGTGGAGCGCCCCCGAGGTTCTGGCGCAGGCTCCGGTCGCTTCACAAAAAGTGACGCGCAGTCAGCCTCGTTTCGAGGCGGCGGACGTCCACCTCAGCCCGCCCGCAAACAATCCCTACAACTATGCCTCGGGCGGCGTGTTGCGCGGCGAGCGCTACGATCTGCGCAAAGCCACCATGCTGGATTTGATCAAAATGGCCTGGAACGTCGATCCGGATACCGTCTTTGGCGGACCGAACTGGCTGGAGTTCGACCGGTTCGATATCTATACCAAAGCGCCGCCCGAGACGCCGCCGGAAACCATCCGGCTGATGCTGCAGGCGCTGCTCCGGGACCGCTTCGGTCTGGTCGTTCACGAAGACACGCGCCCGCTGCCGGCCTTCGCGCTGACGGTGGGGGAAGACAAACCGAAGATGACGGAATCGAACGGTTCGACCGTTCCGGGATGCCAGTACCAACCAGCGGTCTCCGGGTTCCTGGTTAACGTGTGCCGCAACATCACCATGGACGCGCTCGCACAAAGGCTGCGGCAAATAGCGCCGGACTATCTGGCCGCTCCTGTCGTGAATGAGACGGGTCTCGAGGGCACTTGGGATTTCGACTTGAAATGGAACACCCGGTCCCGGATTCCGCAGCCGGATGCGACCCGCACGACGATCTTCGATGCCGTAAATCAACAACTCGGGCTGAAGCTCGCTCCGAAAAACGCGCCCGCGCCGGTGCTTGTGGTCGATCGCGTGAATGAGAAGCCAATCCCCAATCCTCCCGATACCGAGAAACTGCTGCCGCCGCGCGCGGTTCAATTCGAAGTCGCGGACCTCAAGCCGAGCCCGCCCGGCCAGGTGAACGCCTCGCGGGTTTTTCATGACCGTTATGAATTGCGCGCTCGCACGCTGGGCCCTCTGATCATCGACGCGTTCGATATCCCCGGCTCGCCGATGTACACGTCGGACCTGATTGCCGGTACACCGAAGTGGGTCTGCTATCGTTCAGATTGCGGTCCGCGTTATGACATTACGGCAAAACTTCCCGACGATATGATCGGGCCCGCGGGGGACGCGTGGAGCGATGATCTGCGGCTGATGCTGCGCAACCTGCTGATTGAACGATTCGGGATCAAATTCCACTACGAAGACCGGCCCGTCCCCGCGTATACGCTGGTCTCGGCGAAACCGAAAATGAAGAAGGCCGACCCGTCACATCGCGCGAGCTGCAAGGAAGCCCGCGTGATCGCCAACGACCCGAGAGATTCGAATCCGCGGCTCGACCGGCTCCTCACGTGTCAAAACGTCACCATGACTCAGTTCGCCGCGGGCCTGCAGAGACTCGCTCCCATCGAACTGGAAACGCCCGCCGAGAACGCCACGAAACTCGAGGGGGCGTGGGATTTCACGCTTAGTTTCAGCAGCCCGCAGTTCTTATCGAGCCAAGCCATGGGCGAGAACGCGCCCGACGCGAATGGCGCGATCTCACTCCAGGATGCAATCAGCAAGCAACTTGGGCTGAAGCTCGAAAGACGCCAACGCCCCGTGCCCGTCCTGGTCATCGATCACATCGAAGAAAAGCCGGCGGACAACTGAGCTGGAATAAAATATGCGCGCTGTGCGGAGCTTTGTTGTGAATTAAGAGCCCGATATTCTTGGCAACTCCGGGAGATTTTTGACATCCGTCGGGCACCTGGTTTTGCTGATAAAGATGTGCCAATTCCACGGATGTGTCGAATTGTGTGGCAGGAAATCAAAATCTTCGCCGGAAGATTTTCGACATCGCTTGGGCGGCAGGTTTTTCATCGATTGTTTCGTGGTGCCGGCCGCTTTTGGAATTCCATCGCCCGGCCGCCGAATCTTTGGCCGGAAATCCGAGCTTCCGCCGGCACGATCGATTTGCAGGCTGGAAAACAAATGCTGCTCATGCATAAGAAAAATGTCCGCGAGATTCGGCGTTTATCTGCTGCGCGCAGAAAAGATTCGCTGGAAATATCGAACCTCGACAGGATTTTCTCCGCTGCCGGCCGCCGGTCAAACGTTCTCCTGAAAATCGCGTTTTTCTGCGGAAGTGCTGGAGTTGTCGGCGGCATTTCGCCTTTTTCGCTGGAGATGGAAATCGTCAGCCGGAAATTCAAAAGAATCGCTGGAAATCCCCCGAAGTCCCGGAACTTTTCTGCTCGTGCGGAAAGTTTCAGATCTTCAGCTGAAGTTTTGAATCTTCAGCCAGAAAGCCGAAACTTCGGCTGCAGTTTTGATTTTCCGGCCGACGACTTCGTTTTCCGCCGGCGGCCTGGATTTTCGGCTGAACTTTTCAATTTTCCGGAAATGCCGTCGACGGTCCGCTGAAGATTTAGATTTTCGCGCGGCAATTCAAATCTTCACCAGACAAGTTTGCCCTCCGCCGGAAGATTTCAATTTTCGGTGGACATCGCAGATTTTCGGCGACAAAACCAATTTTCCGCCTAGCTTTTGAATTGTTCCGCTGAGGTTTCGAATTTCCAGCGGAACGCCCGGCGTTCGGACGAAGATTTGAATTTTCGGCCACGGTTTTCGATTTTCCCGAGTTGTTTTGAATTTTCAGCGGAACTTTTGAAACTTCGGCAACATTTTTAATTTTTCCCGGGATTCGATTTTTTTGCCTCCTGGCGGAGCCGCCCGCCGCGAAAAAAAAGGGGAATCCGGCCAGAGTTCTCAATTGCTTGAGAATCGGCCGGATTCCATCGAGTCGGATTCCATCGAGTCGGATTCCGTGCGCGGCGGCTGCGTGCGATGGTGCCAGAACACCGAATTCGTGGAGGCGAGCGACACCAAGCCGTAGCGGAATTTGATCGGAATTTCCGTCACTGCGCTTGCCGGTGCCATTCCTTTAATATGTAGGAGGGTTAATGGCAGACACTAAGACCATAATTGAGCAGGCGTATTCCGCATTCAACAACCGGGACATTGACGGTGCATTAGCGCTGATGGCGCAAGACGTGAGCTGGCCCAAGGCTTCAGAGGGCGGCAAGATTATCGGAAAAGAAGAGATCCGTGCCTATTGGACTCGACAATGGGTTGAGTTCGATCCCCATGTCGAACCGCTCGCAATGACCGAGGAAGACGGAGGCAAGACCCGCGTCAAGGTGCACCAACTCGTCAAAAACCTTCAAGGGAATGTTCTTTCGGACAGCCAGGTTATCCACATATTCACTATAAGCGGTGGTCTTATCGCAGCCATGGACCTCGGGGATGAGGCCGAAACAACCGCTGGTCCGTCTGGCGCCTTCCCACATCGATCCTGATTGGCCATCCACCCTGGTGCGTGAGTGTGGTCACATTGGACAAGGATTTTGCCGGCCTCGTTCTGCTTCGTGGAGAACTCCCCCCATTAATTTGGATGAGATGCGGCAATAGAACCCGTGGCAAGCAGTTAAGCATCGGCCGGAATCACACGTTTCGGTGTGGAGTTTTTCGCGGCGGTTTGTGCGGTTTGCGGTGAAAGATATGGCGTTTGATCCAGTTCCGGTGCTCCACCACCTCAACGCCTGCACTGCCGGCCGGTCCCGCCACAGCCCCCGCCGCGATCGGCGCCGCAATTTTCGCGACCGCTTTCGTTCGCCTGGTGCCGCCGGCCTTGAGATCTTTCCTATATTTGGCCGCACCTACGGCAGCACTCCCTGCCGGCCCGGCGGCCTCTCCGGCAGCGAATCCGGCACCTGCCCACCCGCCTTTCTTTATCAATTTCTTCCGGCGGGTGTGACGGTGCTTCACAACCCGATGTTGGGCCTGCGTCGTGTCCGCCATCGTGACAAACGATGTGGTTCCCACTAGTGCGGCCAGCAGAAGCCCGACCGCGGGAAGCCGTCTGATTTTCATTATAAAAACATAGCTGCACGTTCTGTGCCGTGCCGAAAAGCGAAGACTCCCGCTTCGGCGCAAGTATTCTGCTTTCACTCGCGGGTTCCGGCAGCTTGGAGGAAGCGGCTGCCGCACGCCATCTCGAAATCGAGTTTTTGTTCAAATCCCGCCGCTGCGATATCTTAGCCGGGTGCTGCTCCTCTATCTTATGCTGCTTTCCCGGCTCCTTTGGGCGCCTGCGGCGGCCAACGACCGGCTTCAGCGCGCCTTCGACGACTCGATGAATCGCCGGAACGGAGCCGCCGTCGCGCTCGACGTCGAGACCGGGCGGGTACTTGCTTCCTATCATATGGATGTGGCGGCCCGCCGCCTCGTGCCGCCAGGATCGGCCATAAAACCTTTCACGCTGATGGCTTTGATGGAGGCCGGCCTGGTTCAGGAGCATACGGCGCTGTTTTGCCCGCGAAAGCTCCGGATCGGAACCCACGTCCTCGACTGTTCGCATCCGGTCAGTCCGGATCCGCTCGACGCCGTCCAGGCTCTGGCCTACTCGTGCAATCACTTTTTCGCTACGCTGTCCGGTCGACTTCCGTTGAACGCGCTACCTCAGGAGTTTTCCGGTATGGGATTGGGCTCTCTGACCGGCAAGTGGGGCACGGAATTGCCGGGCGTCGTCGAACAGCCTCCATCCACGCAAGCGATGCAACTCATGGCCGTCGGAGAAGAAGGCATTCAGGTGACTCCCCTGGGTCTGGCCGAAGCCTACCGCCTGCTGGCACGTCCTTTAAGAGAATCTCCAATCCCAACAAGCGAGCTTCAACTCGTATTGAAGGGCCTCGAGGCCGTCGTGAATTCCGGAACTGGACAAGCCGCGAGCTCCAGGTATGTCCAGGTCGCCGGCAAGACCGGGACCGCCGGCGGCCACGCATGGTTTGCCGGGTTCGTCCCGGCCGAAGCCCCCGAGATTGTCATCGTGGTGTTCCTCGAACACGGAACCGGGGGAGTGGATGCGGCCCCGATCGCCGGCCGCGTGATCAACAGTTATTATGCCGGCGGAAAGGCGCCATAAACCGTGAGCCGCCGTTTCTATCTGTGCCTGTTACTCCTGGGGACATTCTTATGTTTGCCCGCTTCGCAACAGGCGGCCTTGAGTCTGCCGGACACCGTTCGGGTCCGCCTGTTCTCGACGACCCAGCCCTCCGAGCTTCGCCTGACGACTGCCGGCGGAGAGAGCATCCTTATCAATGCCCGTCAAACAACGCTTCCCTTCCGGAGTGCGGGTCCCGTCACGATTCAGACCGTCGGTGGTAAACCGATCCGGCTTCAGTATCCTCTGGAGATTACGGCCGACCACGGTGTTCTGGTTATCGTCAATGAGATCCCGTTCGAAGAGTATGTCGCTGCCGTCCTCGCCGGGGAGTCTCTCAGTTTCAAGTCGGATGAATCGTTGAAGGCGATGGCCGTCGCCGTGCGGACCTATGCCGCGCATTTTCTGAACCGCCACCAGCGGGAGGCTTTCAACTTCTGCGATACGACGCATTGCCAGGACTTTCGCATCACGGCCGTCACGGAACGGCTGCGCAAAGCTGCCAACGATACCCGCGGGGAAGTTCTGCTGTACGACTCCCAGCCGATTACCGCCTATTATCACGAGGATTGCGGCGGGATTACCGAAGCTCAAGGTCCATATCTGCAACAGCTGAAAGATCCATTTTGCGTTTCCCGCGGCAGGAAACAGTGGACGGCCGAATTGACTGCTGCGGACATCCAATCCGTTTTCGGCCTGAGCGGCGCAACCGCGATCGAGATCGCCGGGCGAACCAATTCGGGGCGGGTTCAAAAACTCCGGATCACAGGTAATGAGACGCGGGTCATGACTGCGGAGGCGTTCCGTCTGGAGTTCGGCAGGAAACTCGGCTGGGACAAGATCCGAAGTGATCTCTACGAAATTCACAATTCCGAAGGCCGGTTCCGTTTTGATGGATTCGGCGCGGGACACGGTATCGGGTTATGCCAGGACGGAGCGGCCGTCATGGGCGAGCAAGGGTTCACCCATCAACAGATTCTGGCTTATTACTATCCCAACACGCAGCTCACACGCCTGGGTATCTGAGTTGCTGAGGAGCGGTCATGCGAGAGAAGCTGCGCTGGACAGTTCCAATCATTCTGGCAGTGGTAACGGGTGTTGCCCTCGTCTCGATTGTCCGCGCCCGGCGCGCCATCGAAGAAGCGCGGGCCGATGTCACGCGGTCCGCGATCGCGTTCGATGTGCATCCGTTCTCGGCTTCGAGGCCGGCGATGATCGATCCTTTGCCCGCGCCCCCGGATTTCCGCGCCGCGCAATTCTTCCATAACTCACTCTATATCGCGGGTTCAGGCGGGCTTTGGATATACGATCTCACCGGAAATCTTCAGAAGACCTATGAAACCGGGCTCGATCTGCCTCCATCGCCCTTGGTTGCCGTGGCTGTCGGGACGGTCGCCGGCGACGCGGAGCCGAAGCTTTGGCTCGCGACGGCAAATGCAGGCATCCTTTCGTTCGACGGGGAGCGGTTCTCGCAAATCCGCCTTCAGAACAATGGATTGGTGAGGGGCCTGGGAAACCCCACATCCTTATTAATCCTGCCCACAGGACTTCTGCTGATCGGCTTCTCTGAAGGCGGCGTCATCCGGTACGACGGCGCGACCCTTGCGCCGCTCCATCCGGACCTTCGAAACATCCCGGTGACGGTTCTTGCCGGAACCGAGGGAGACCTGTGGGTTGGAACTCGCGATCGTGGAGTCATGCACCGGCAAGCGGGGACCACGGAAATATTCCAGGACCAGACGGGTCTTCAGGACAATCGCGTCCTCTCGATAGCGGTGTTCGGAGAGCGGGCTTTCGTTGGAACGCCGGTCGGCGTTACGGAATTCCAGGACGGAAAGCCGCTCCGCAAACTTGCCGATGGCATCTTCAGCCAATCGCTGCTGGCGGCCGGCAACAGTCTGTTCGTGGGAACGGTCGACGCCGGCATCGTCGAGGTCCGTCTTCAGAACGAACGGCCGCAAGCCTTAATTCCGGCTTCGGACTTGGAGCCGCGCGCGGTCCGGCATTTTATGGAGGCTGACGGGAAGGCTTTCGCGCTGACTGCCGGCGGTCTTTTTGAACGCGAACCTGGCGCCGGGGTATGGAACCGGCGCATCAACATTCCCGGGTCGCGCTGGACCGACCGCAACATCTCGGCCTTGTCGGTCGATCCGGACGGCAGGCTGTGGATCGGCTACTTCGACCGTGGCATCGATATCGCCGGGACGGACGGCAGCCTGAATGTCACCCATGTCGAAGACGATCAGATCTTCTGCGTCAACCGCATCGTCCAGGACTCCTACCGGAACATGACCGTCGTCGCTACAGCGAACGGGATCGCGCTGTTCAATCCCCAGGGCAAGATCTTGAAGCGGATACGCGAAGCAGACGGCCTCATCTCTAACCACGTCAGTGATGTCGCTGTCCGGGCGGACGGGCTCGCGGCGGCGACGGCGGGTGGCGTGACATTCCTGGACGCTCGCGGCCCGGAGTCCATCTACGCATTTCACGGCCTGGCGAATAACCACGTTTACACGCTCGGGCTGAACGGTTCGCAGTTGATGGCGGGGACGCTCGGCGGGTTATCTGTTATCGAAGACGGTTTTGTCCGTAAGAGCTATACAACGGCCAATTCCCAGTTGAAGCAGAACTGGATTACGGCGGTCGTCCGGGTGAATGACTCCTGGTTTATCGGCACTTACGGTGGTGGCGTAATGGAGCTTGATTCCCATGGACAGTGGTCCGAATTCCCGGATTTTCCGGCTCAAATCGTGGTTAATCCGAACGCTATGCTGGTGGCCGGCAATCATGTCCTGGCCGGAACGCTGGATCGCGGACTGTTTGTCTATAACATCCCGGACCACCGCTGGACTCCGATGACGGACGGGCTCCCTTCGTTAAACGTGACGGCACTGGCCCAATCCTCGGGCAATCTCTTTATTGGAACGGACAACGGCATCATTCGAATGCCGATCGAAAGGCTTACTCCATGAGGGCCTGGCTTATCTTCCTGCTCGTTTTGCCTCTGGCCGCGGCGGACTCCGGCGTGCTCGTTCCTGGAAACCGCAATACTCCGGATCCTGCGATCCTGTCTCTGGAAGAGATGACGATCAACATCGCGATCGACAATGGCACGGCGCGTGTGTCGGTGAGAGAAATCTTTGCGAATCACACGAATCAGAACCAGGAAGGAACGTACAGTTTCGCTCTGCCGGTCCGGGCGCTGCTTTCGGACTTCGCGGTCTGGGATGAGCTGACCCGAATTCCCGGAGTCATCCTCGAACGGAAGCGGGCCAACGAAATCTATGACCAGCTTCGATCGCAAACCATCGACCCGGGTCTCCTTGAAATGGGAGAACGCGGCGCCGAGGAAGCGGCTCGCAGTGCAGAATTCACGGCTAAAGTCACGCCGATACCAGCGCGAGGGACCAAGCGGGTCGAGATGGAGTACAACGAGCGGCTTCCGGTCGAACAACTGTCCAGCGTATTATCCGTGCCTTTGAAGCCAGACGCTTATCAGGCGCAGGTCGCCGGACGGCTGGAGATCAATATCAATGTTCTTTCGGACCGGCCGATCCAGACCTTTGAAGGTATCGCCAAGGCGTATCCGTTAAAGATCGACGAACGCACTCCGAATCGCATTCGGGCGTCTTTTTCCGGCAACCGGGTCGCGCTGACTGAAGATCTCGGCGTCAAGTACACTTTCGATCCAGCCACGGCGGATTCACTTCGGGTCCTGACATACCGGAATCCTTCGGATATGCCTGCGACCGGGTTTTTCCAGGTCTCCTCACTCTTCGGCTCCGGCGCAAATGCTCCGGATGCGGCAAATTCCAATCCCCGCACGGTCGTCCTCGCTTTCGATTCGTCGCTCTCGATGCAGTGGAACAAACTCGACAGCAGCTTTCAGGCGTTCGAGACGGTGCTGCATGCTCTTCGCCCTCAGGATCAATTCAACGTGGTCCTGTTTAATTCCGATGTATCGCTGTTCGCGACCTCGCTTCAGCCGGCGACGGCGGATCAAATCGAACATGCCCTCGCGTTTGTAAAGCAAAGCCGCCTGCGCGGCGGCACGAATCTCGGAACAGCGCTGGAACGGGCGCTGGGGCAGGCAGGCCCGAACTCCTACGTGGTGCTCTTCACCGACGGCGGCGCGACCCAGGGTTCCATCCGGAATTCCAGGCTGCTTTCGGCATTTAACGCGCAGTGGAACAAGGTTCCGGCCACTCAGCGGCCGCGCATGTTCGTGTTCGCCGTCGGCGATGACGCGAATCTGCCGCTATTGAAGCAACTGGGCAGCGATAACGGGGTTTTCGAATGGGCTCGAAGCTCCGAGCCGATTGATTTCAAGATCCAGCAATTTATTGCCAAGATCGGCCGGTATCCGATCTCGTCGCTGCGCCTTTCGGTCGCGCCTGCTTCGGATACCGATATGGTTTATGCGCTCGAGCCTTCCGTGTTCGGCGGCTCCCAGCAGGTATGGATCGGAGAGTATAAAAAGCCGGTGTCGTCCGCGAAGTTCACCGCAAGCGGGCAGCGGGACGGCAAGAACCTGACGCTTACCGCGAATGCGCCGCTGCCGGCGGATGCGACCGATCACGACTTGCTTCCCCGGACCTGGGCAAAAGGCGCGCGTCGATGCCCTGTTGGAAAAGATCAATCAAAACGGCGAAGACAAGGCATCTATAGATGAAATCATTCGCCTATCGCGGAAGTACAAGTTCGTCACGCCATACACATCATTTCTCGCCGCACCGCGATCGCTGTTGCGGCCGCGATTGATCCGGCCCGGCGATCCGGTCCTCCGGGTGAAGACGGATCCGTCGATCCAATCGGTGGTGGCGGTTTTTCCGTTCGGGTTGGTGAAACCGCTGAAGTACCTGAAGGATGAGGATATCTGGCAGACGCGATTTCTGGCGCCTCCCGACACGCCGGACGGAACGCACGCGGTGGAGCTTGTGCTGCGGGACACGCGCGGCAATGCATACCGCGAACAGAAGAGCTTCATTATCGCAAGCAAGCCTCCGATCGTCCGGGCAAAGCTGGACCGCGCGAGCTACAGACGGGGCGAAGGGGTGCGGTTGCAGGTCAGCGCTTCAGCAACGACACGCACGATCGTGGCGAGAGTGTATGGAGTCGCGCCGGTCCGGCTGACCTGGAACGCCGAAGCGCGGTCCAACACCGGAGAATTTCGAATCCCGGATACGCTGCCGGCCGGCCAATACACGCTGACTGTCTCGGCTGAGGACTTTGCTCACAATATCGGAACCCAGGAGGTGAACCTTGTGGTCCTTCCTTAAGATAGGCTTCACACAAAAAGTCGTCGTGAGCGACCCCCTGCCCGCCGCTTCGCGGCTGGCTCTCCCCCTGTATCAGGGGGAGAGTCGCTTGACTGTCCCCCTTGGAAAGGGGGACAGTCGCGAAGCGGCAGGGGGTCGCTCACACGCCATGTCGAGATCGATTGTTCGGGTATCCGCGCTGATCGCGCTGCTCGCCCTCACCGCATACGCCGAAGCCCCCTCCTGGGTCCAGTGGCTGCCGGCAAGCTCGCCTGCCATGGCCATTCTCTACCGTATGGTTCCCTCACTCGCAGGACCGGTACCGGTGCGGCGCCCGCCCGCTGAAACCGCGGCTCAACTTGCGCTGATCGGCCTGAGAAATCCGTCCGATACCGAAGTCATCGCGCTCTCGGCGCGGGAGTATGAAGCTCAACTCGATTTCAGCAATGCCGAAGCCCGTTGGAAGCTGCTGGACTCCGTCTCTCCGGATCGAGCTGGTAATCAGATCCAATTGGCCGATTACTACCATCGCCGCCTGCAACCCGAACCGGAACTGCAGGCGCTGACATCTGCAGAAATGCTTTCTCCTGCGACCGATGACCCGCTGAAGGCCGAAACGGAGCAGCGCGCCTGGAAATTGCACGAACGCGCACAGCAGTTGATCCAGGCGGAAGCCATGCCCGCCGTCAGCGCAATCCAGGACTATGAATCCTGGATTGCAAAGTATCCGGCCGCAGAAGCCCTGCAGCGCCGGTACTTCGAATTTCTGTTGAGCAGCGGCATGATCGCCAAAGCCGAAGAGGTCCTGAAACAATACGAGAACGCCTTCCCCAATGACCGGTCCTCGATCGTTCACGAACGGGCACGACTTGCCGAAAAGCGGGGCACCAAGGGAGGTGCGATTGCCGTTTACGACACCGCATACGACGCCCTCTGGCCCGAGGACCTGCTCAACGACTATTTCAAGCTGCTCGACGATTCACATCGATCCTTCGAGTTCTACCAGAACGCCCGCCGCGCCGCGATCAGCCGGCCGCTGGATCTGAACCCGGCGACACGCTTGTTTCACTACTTCCGAAGGCAGGGTGACATGAACGCGGCGCGCCGGGAACTCTCGGAATTCCGCGCGCGGAAAGAAGCGGCGAAAGCCCAGTGGAAAGCGCCGGAACTGAACATCCTCGCCAGGCTGTCCGACTCGGTGAATGACTACGACGAAACCATCCGCTATGCCTACGCCTTGTATTCGCTGCCGGGAAGCGACAACGCCTCCGCCGAAGCCGCGGTCGTTGAGATCATCGGTGTGCTGCTGAAGGCTCCGGACCAGCCGATCCGATTCGGACGAGGGGACTTGTCCTTCTACCATGACATCGCGACGATCGACTCGTCTCCGGGCTTCCTCAACGGCATCCTTTCCCTGGTTTTCAATTCGCAGTACCCGGACGCTCAGTTCAGGACACAAGAAAGGAAAAGCGAAACTTACTTTCATCGGGCAAAAGCAGCCGAGCTCTATAAGTTACTGTCGGATCGCTTTCCGAACGCATCACAGCGTTCCGAACTCCTCTCACGGCTCATCGAAAGCTATGCCGGATATGGAGAGGATGAAGCCATCATCCGGCAAGGGAACGCTTTTATCTCCGAGTTCCCCAACGCGGAACAGCGGACAAAGGTTGCGCTCCAGGTAGCGGATGCGTATGCCCGGCGGAAGCAAGTGGCCGACGAACTCGGCATTTACGACCGCCTGCTGCGCGAACTTGCGGCGAAAGCCCGGCAGGTTCCGCTCGGCAGCGGCCAGCAGCCGCGCTCTCCCGAATATGCCCAGGTTCTACAGCGGTATCTCTCGCGGCTCAGCCAATTGAATCGGATACCTGAAGCCCTTGCGCTTTACCGCGCCGAAATCGATCGGAATCCCAACGATCCGGGTTTGTACGATGGACTCGCAGGCTTTCTGGGAGCGCACCAGAGAGCGGGCCAAGTCGAGCAGGTTTACCGGCTGGCGATGCAACGTTTTCAAGACCGGTCGTGGCGTCAGAAGCTGGCGAGGTTCTATCTGCGCAACCGGATGACCAGCGAGCTTCAGACACTATCCCATCAGATGATCGACACGTTCGCCGGCAGCGACGTCGAAGCGTATATGTCCGACGTCATCGCGGATCGAGATCTGGAACGCCGCCTTCAGGTCGACATCAACCTGTATGCGCTGAACCGCTTTCCTCACGATCTGAGATTCGTCCACAACCTCGTTTCACTCTATTCCGGCGATGCAACGGCGAACCCCACCGCGCTCATGCGGCTGCTCGGAGAGCACTGGTATGACGATGAGAGCATCCGGCGGATGTATTTCGAGCGTCTGGCAGCGGCGGGCTCGCTCGACACTGTCTTGCGAACTGCAGCGAATCTGCTGCCGCCCGCAAGCGCGATCAACTGGCGCGACGCAGAAGCGGCAAACCCGCTCATCACGCGGTTCATCGGAGAAGGTACGGCCTGGCAGTCGCACTTTGAGAGCGCAGCAACCATCATGCAGGCCGTGGCGGCGGCATACCCGTCCGACGTCCAATTTGCGGGACGTACCTCGGAGTTGTATCGATCGCTGGCGGATTACGACAAAAACCTCACGGCGGTTGCCGTAGCGATCGCGGAAGATCTGTCGCGCGCGGAACCGCGAGACCGGCAGCGGTTGACGCGCATCGGAGAGATTTACGCCGACCATGACATGCCCGGAGCGGCTGCGACGGCATGGAAACGGATTCCCGCGATCGAACCCGGCAAACCGGACGGCTATCTCGAAACCGCTACCGTCTTCTGGGATTACCTCCGACCCTCCGATGCGCTCGATTGGCTCCGCCACGGACGCGTGCAACTGAAGAATCCAACGCTGTGGTCGTACGAGGTCGGCGCCATCCTCGAGTCGGAAGATCTCCGTCGGGAGGCCGTCGCTGAATACATGCAGGGGGCGCTGAGCGGTTCCGATAACCGCTCCCGATCCCGCCTGATTGCGCTTGCGCCGCGCCCAAACTATAAGACTCTGGTTGATGAGCAGACGAAACGGAGGCTCGATGCATCACCGGCAAATCCGGGTGTGCTCGAACTGCGTCTCAGTGTGCTCCGTACCCAGAAACGCAATTCCGAAATCGAGCCCCTGCTGGCACAGGCGGCCGCCCACACGTCATCACGCGAACTGCTGCAATATGTCCGGAAGGTCGCAGACGAATCCAGCTTGAAGACCGTTCAAGCCACCATATTCCGCCGCGAAATCCAACTCGAAACGGATCCCAAGGAGAAATTGCGCCTGGGGATCGAGCTCGCCCGGCTCCTGGAAGCCGGCGGTGATCTTGCTGCCGGCCAGGCGCAGCTCGACTCTGTTTATCGGGCGAATACACTCATCGCCGGAGTCGTGCGCGCCACGGTGGACTACTACTGGAGGCACGACAAACCACGGGCGATTCGTGTGCTGTCCACGGCTGCAGACCACGCGCACCCGGCTCTCAAGAAAGATTACCTCGTCGAAACGATTCATAAATCGATCGAGGCCGGCGAGGCGGCCGAAGCTGTTCAGGCGGCGCAGCAGCTTCTCCGGATCGATCCGATCGATGGACAGTTTGTGGCGTTGATGGCCGACGCCCTGTCGGCAGGCGGCAGGCAGGCGGAGATTCAACAACTCTACACGTCGAAGATTTCGGAAATCCAGCAAGCCCAAATCGCGGCGGAAGACAAAACCGATCGCATTGCCGCCATGCGCCGCGGTTTGATTCCGGTGTTAACGCGCGAAAATAAATTCCTGGAAGCCATCGATCAGTACGTCGAGATTATCAATCGCTTCCCCGACGATACGAATCTTCTGGCGGAGGCCGGACGCTTTGCCACGCAGCACGATTTGCGGGCCCAGCTGATCGATTACTACACGAAGACGTCTGTGAACTCGCCGAAAGACCCGCGTTGGTTCATTGTGCTCGCGCGTCTTCAGACCCAATTCCGGGATTACCCTGCAGCGATCGATTCGTACGCAAAGGCCATTACCGCGCGCCCCGAAAGGCAGGATCTGCCCCTTGCCCGGGCGGACCTCGAAGAACGCACGCTGCGATTCGCGGATGCCATCAATACCTACAACCGCGTTTATGAGCTGAGCCACAGAAATCCAATCTGGCTCGAACACGTCGCAAAGCTTCAGGCGAGACTCGGCCAGAATCGCGAAGCAATCAATACCCTACAACGTGCCTATATCGATAACAGGCCGGAACCGGAGCGGCAATACGGAAAAGTCGCGACGATCCTGGAGGAAGCCGGCATGATCGACAATGCCGTGGATTTCATCCAGCGGCAGTCCGAAGCCAGTGAAGGCTATGTGCGGATCATGGCGAAAGCACGAAGGTACGACGACGCGATTCAACGCGTTTTCGACAACCAGGATATTAATGCCGCGCGCATTCTTGGAGAGACGGTCGCCACCTACTTCACACCTGAGGAAAGACAGACATTCTCCGCTCGTCTGGAGCCAAGACGGCAAAGAGCCAATCAGGCACAGCGCGCGCTCCTGATCAATATTGCGAGCGCTGCGCGGCTCTATGATCTCGAGGTTGCATTACGGATGGATGAAAATCCCGGATTTGGCGGCACCTTTGAAGTCCTGCAGGAACGCCGCATGCGCTTTGCGGAGCTGGCGCGCCAACTCGAGGACGTGGCGGGGCGGTCCGCCGTCGAGGTGAGGCTGAACTTGCTGATGTCCGCAATGCGGTCGTATGAAAGAATTGGCGCAACGGCGGACGAGCTTCAATTTTTTGAAAGACATCCCGAACTTCAAGTCAACGCCCAGCAGCGCTACTATGGACTTCTGGCGGAACAGCGGCCGGATGAACTCCTGAATGCCGCCGCCCGCTCAGGTCCCGATACGTCCAGCCTGATGGCAACCCAAGCGTTGATTGCGGCCGGAGATTCGTCTCGCGCCATTCAGTCGATCGAGCGGCAAAGAAGAAGTCCTGTCTGGACGAGCGCCTATACCGGTCTGACCGGCGTGTATTTCGGCTTGAACTCCCCGGAAGTGCCGGCAGCTTTCCAGAAAGCGCTGGGCTTGCCTCTGATTCAAGACCGCCTTGGCAAATCCGTCGATCGCAACAGCCAGCTGGCGGGGAGCATCTGGTTCTATTACGGACAACGGTTCGGCGAGTACCTGCGCAGCGAAAATCAGCCGCAGGCGGCAGACGACTATCTGTGGTCGGAGCTGGAAGCCCGGCCGGGCGATCCGCAAGCGTACCTGCAGATCGCGAGATATTACCGGCAAACGGCAGCGTCCGAGCGTGCGATCACCGAGTTCGGCCATGCCCTGGAGTTGAATCCGAATCAGCCGGCGGTTCATTCTGAGATCGCGCTCGTCGAATGGGATGCAGGCCGCCACAACGAAGCGCTGGTGGAATGGAAAAGCGCTTTGGACCAGCTGGCCAACCGGCCCAATGCGGGAGACGGCGCCCGCATCCTCAGCGATATTCGATCGCGGCAGCAGGAAAGTGTACTGCACCCCGAGATCGACAAAGCCCTCCGCGCCGCGGCACGCGGGCTGCAAGCCTGGGAATTTCCGCCGCTGCTTCAGGCTGCCTTCGAAGGTTCAACAGACAATCAGGAACTCGTGGATATTATCCAGTCTTCACGCGCGCCGAGCCAGTTGTTGATGACCTTGCTGAATCTCAATCCCTCGACTCCATGGCTCTCTGAGACCCAGCAGAAGCTGGTGTTCGAAACATCGATGAACCTGCTGGCTACGTCTCCGCTTGAACGATTCCAGTACCAGCAAATACGCGCGCAGTATCTGGGATATCTGCTGGACCACGACGATGCGGCTGGCGCCAGGAAGGTTCTCGATTCTTTCAGCGACGCAGAAAAGCGAGTCGATACCGTGCAAGTCGCCGAACTCCGCCTGGCGGCGATAGAGAACAAGCTGGCCGATGTCCTCGCGGGCTACACGCAAAGCCCGGCGGAAGCGCCTGCGGATTCGGCGCTGCAACAAACTGCGGAAATTCTCATCCATCTCGGAATGACGGATGCAAGTCAACAGGTTCTGGAGTTCCTGTACACCCGGCAGATTGAGAGCTCCGCCAATCCGGCAGCTTATCTGGGCCTTGCGGAAATCCGCGTGAAGCGGGGCCATCTCGATCAGGCAACGGATTTACTGACAACGCTCAGCCAGATCGACGCCGTACCATTCGATCATCTCATCGCATCGGCCCGAGTGTTTTCAGAAAACGCCCATCCCTCAGAAGCACAGCCATTTCTGAAGGTCCGAGTTCAAGCCGTACCGTGGGATTATGAGGCCCGGCTGGAATTGGCAAAGGTGGAAGCAGCGCTGAACCAGCTCACTCTCGCAATGGATGACCTGCAAAAGATCGTGAGCGCGTCCGCCGCTCCATACGACATTCGAACTCAGGCGGCGCAGGAACAGGCGAAAAACGGCACGGCGCCGGCGGATTCGACGGGCAGCCGAGAGCTGGACGTCCTCTCCAACAGAACTCCAAGGACAGCTGCCAATACGGATGCTCCATTCTTCTTCGCGGCCAGGCTCGCAGCGGCGGAACAGAGCAACGATCCGAACGTGAAAGTGCAATTGCTGCTCAACGCGATCGCCGAACGGCCGGATGACATGACCGTTCAACGCTCGCTGTTCTCCGCTGCAATGGCCGCGCGGCAATATCGTGTGGCACTCGCCGTAGACTCCGCCCGGTATCCGCAGGATCCCGAAATGGCGGCAGGCGTGGCCGAAGCTCACCAGCAAATCGGGGAATTCGACCAGGCCGTCCGGTTCTACAAAATGGCCGCAGTGCAGGAAAAAGACGCAGGACGGCGGCAGGCTCTGGAAGCAAAAGAAAAAGAAGCTCAGGCGGCAAACGACCGCAAGATCGAAAACGAACGCCGCCGGCCTGTGATGCGGGCAGACTTCGATCAACCCAACGTCGTCGGAAGGAGGCTGCCATGAAACGTCTTCGATTTAAGCTCTTCCTTCTTACCGCAGTCGCAGCTGTCGCCGCCGGTGTGTGGACGGTCGCCCAGGTCCAGCCCTCTCCCCAACCGCTTTCCCGCTGGATGCCGGGAGGCGCGCTGTTCTACCTGGAGTCTGCCGATTTCGCCACGCAACTACAGGATTGGGATCGCTCGGAAGTGAAAACGCGATGGCTCGCGAGCAAGAACCATGAGCAGTTCCTGACCACGCGGCTTGCGCTCAAGCTCACCGATGCTTACGGCGAGTTTGCCGCCGCGGCCGGGTTTCCGCCGGATCTGACGGCGCTCGAAACTTTTGCCGGGACGGATACGGCGCTCGCGGTGTACGACATCGGCAAGCTGGACCTTATATATATATCGCGGCTGCCCGCCGCCCAACTGGCTCAGAATGCGCTCACTCGCGTTCGTCCCGGTTACCAGGCGAGAACGGTCGCCGGCCAATCGTATTTCGTCCGGCAGTCCGGCAGTCGAACGGCGGCGTTTGCGATTAACGGCGACTACGTCATTGTCAGCACGCGTGAGGATTTGCTGTCCGAAGCGCTCGAACTCATTCAAGGCAACACCACCACTGGATCTATCAGCAACGAAACCTGGTATCAGGACGCGGTTCGCGCCATGGGGCCGGATGCCGGCAATCGCGTCGCGCTTCGGCTGGTCATGGACCTGCCCACGGTGATCAAGACGCCGTATTTCCGGTCGTACTGGATACAGAGAAACACCGCGGATCTCCGCCCCTACTCCGCCTTGTTATCGCAACTGACCCGGCAAAACGGTGTACTTCAAGAGGATCGCGTACTGGTGCGTGCCGCCGCGGCTTCCGCCGCCTCACATGATGCAGCCACGATCGAACTCCAACGATTTATGCCGGGCAACGCGGGCCTCATCCGGTTGTGGGACACAACCTCAACGGATTTCGCGATGGATCTCATCCGCGAGAAGTTCTTCGCCGCGGGACCGCGGCAAGCGGATGAAAGGCGCTTTGCGCCGGCTATAAGTCCGGATGCTTCCGCAAACTCCGAAGGTGATTTTCAGACCCGGATCGATCAAGCGCCGAAACCGTCTCTTGCCGGAGCTTTGACCCTGCAACCGATGCGCGCACTGGTGGAGTCTGGTGGCATCCAGGCGGTACTGCAGCTGGAATCCAGTCTGCCTGCGGACGACACCACGTTCGTTCGAACCGACGCGGTCCTTGCGCTTCGCGCATCCAAGTCCTGGAACCCTGCCGATGTCCGATCGGCCCTGACGGCAGCCGCAGCTTCATATCAGACCGTGAACAACATCGGTTTGCAGTGGCGGAATGTTACGTCGGGAAGCCGTATGTTGTCGCAGTGGGACGGGCTCATCCCATTGACCATCTATGTTGATGGTCAAACTTTGTGGATCGGAAGAACCGCCGGCTTGCTGGGTTCCGCTCTAAACACCCCCGCCAACACAGGCAACCAGGCGGCAACTTACCTTGCGCGTTATACGCACAGCGCCGAGCTTGCTCCCTATCTGAAGATGATGCGGATGCTCGATCTTTCGGACCAGGCGAACTACTCCGCATTCTTTTCCGACAACATCGGCAGCCTGGCATCAACGCTTGACGTGATTCAATCGGTTTCCATAAAAATCAGCGACAGCGGCCCTGTCCAGCGGCAGGCGATACGTTACGATCTCGCGAGATAGTGAGAAAAGGGAAAGGAACACAGGAAGCACCGTCTTACATCCTCATTGCATCAAAGTGAGTTTTATGTAGGCTGTGCGGCGGACTTCGAGGGGCGCCTGAGTGGGGTCGCCGGTTCCCCATTCGGGATGGTGGGGCTGGAGCAGGTTGCCTCCAAACAGGGAAATTTGAATATTAGGCCTGGGATTCCAGCCCAGGCGAAGGTCTGCGGTTTCGTAAGCCTTGACGTTTTGAGCCGGAAGAGCGCTCGCGTACCGGACCATTTGATCGAATTCGAATTTCTTTGAAAGATTGACGAAGGAGTGCATTTCAAGGTGATGCCGCGGCGTCGACCCTTCATATGTCCGGACGGAGCCCGTGGCACTGATGTCGGATGAGGGTCCGTTGGCATGCACGTCGATATTTACAAACGAATAGGATCCCGCAATGCGCCACCAGGAAGCGGCCTGCAGAACGGGCGCGATCTCGAAACCATTCGCTGAACCGGCAATCGAATTCTGGTACGGGGTCGTTATCAACATATGAGGCGGAGGCGGCGTGATCTCGAGGCTGACAACCGGCACGCCGAAACTTTGCAGCCGCCGATAATGGCTGGAAAACGGCGTGACGTCGAGATAGAGCGCCGAGGTCAGAAATCGCCGGTATCCCATCTCGTAACTGACGACGGACTCCGCCCTGAAATTGGGGTTTCCGCTGACGAGGAGAAAAGCCGGCGGATT
>DASXLG010000160.1 GCA_036496425.1 Terriglobia bacterium
GATGCCAATGGACGCTTCCTTCACGGGGATGATCTTTTCAAGGGATGGCCGTTCCCTTGAGCGAATGGCGTCCGGAGTTCTCATCTTGAATGTGAGCCTGCCCCTGGACCTCTCTCTCTTTACTATCAAAGTAAAGAGAGATATTCTTTACTTATGAAAAGCGTGATCTCCTCGAAGGGACAGATTACTGTGCCGGTTCAGATAAGGAGCCGTCTCGGTCTTCAGCCCGGCAGCGTGGTGACCTTCGAGATCACCAGGAACGGCGCGTTATTGCGTAAGGGTGGTTCTGGAAAGCACCCCGTCGACCAACTGTACGGAATTCTAGGGTCCAAGCGCAGAACCGATGAGTTGCTGGACGAACTGCGGGGACCAAAACCTATAAAAGGCCGTGCGAAGCGCCGTTGATTCTTCGGTACTTTTGGATGTCCTGCTGCCCGATCCGGTTTTTGGCGCAGTTTCCGCGGCTGTGCTCCGCGATGCCATAGACTCAGGCGCCGTCATTGCATGCGAAATCGTTTGGGCGGAAGTGCGCGCTTCATTTCTGGACGATGACAGTTTCCGTGATGCTTTCGCCAAGCTGCAGATTCAATTTGACCCGGCTGGCCTTGATTGCTCCCAATTGGCAGGCTCGATCTGGAAGCAATACCGGAAATCGCCGAAAGGCGCGACGATTCGCGACCATTTGATACCGGATTTCATCATTGGCGCTCACGCAATGATTCAGGCCGACGTCCTGCTGAGCCGCGACCGTGGTTTTTATCGCCGATATTTCTCGAAACTGAAGGTGCGCGACCCCTCAAAGGCCCGTTAGCCGGACTCGCGTATTTTACCGAAGCCCGGGCGTCCCAGGTTATAATCAAGGGCTGCTCTTTTGGGCTTGGAGTTATCCTTATCATGCAACTTTCTATAAATAATGTGTCGATGCGCTTCGGCGCCCTCGTTCTCTTTGAAGATGTGAACACCACCTTCATTTCGGGCCGCCGTTACGCCATCACGGGGCCGAATGGCGCAGGCAAGTCCACGCTAATGAAGATCTTAACCGGTGAAATCGATCCGGAAAAAGGTTCCGTCACCCGGCCAAAGCGAATGGGAGTGCTGAGCCAGGATCAATTTGCCTTTGACGCCTATCGCGTGATGGATACCGTTGTCATGGGGAATAAACGGCTTTGGGAGGCAATGCAGGAGCGCGAAATCCTATATGCCAAAGATTCCAGCACATTGACCGACGCAGACGGCATGCGCCTTGGCGAGCTTGAAGGGATTGTCGGTGAAGAAGACGGATACACGGCGGAAGTCGATGCCGCGATTCTCCTGGACGGTCTGGATATTCCCGAGAGCCTCCATGATCGCCGGATGAGCGAACTGCAAGGTGGTCAGAAGGTGCGCGTCCTGCTCGCGCAGGCCCTGTTCGGCAACCCGGATGTGTTGCTGCTCGACGAACCGACGAACAACCTGGACCTCGACTCCGTTCACTGGCTTCAGAATCATCTCCGCGCGTATAACGGATGCCTGATCGTCATTTCGCATGACCGGCATTTTCTGAATGAAATCTGTACGCATACCGCCGACATCGACTATCAGACCGTGATTACATACACCGGCAGCTACGACGATATGGTGCTGGCAAAAACGCAGGTGCGGTCGCGCATCGAAGCCGACAACGCGCAGCGCGAGAAAAAGATCGAACAATTGCAGGACTTCATCGCGCGGTTTTCGGCCGGAACGCGTTCGTCACAGGTGCAATCGCGTAAAAAAGAAGTGGAGCGGCTGCAGACCTCGGAGCTCGCGAAGTCCAATATTCAACGGCCTTTCATTCGCTTCGACGTCGTGCGGCCGTCGGGAAGGCACCCGCTCGAGATCGAGGACCTTTCCAAATCGTACGCTGGAGCAACCGGGCGCGTCCGCGTGTTTCACGATTTCATCGCTAACGTGAGCCGGGGTGAGAAAATCGCGCTGATCGGCAGAAACGGCGCCGGAAAAACCACGCTTCTAAAATCATTGATTCGCAATGCCGCCGATTATGTCGCGCCCTCGGATCATGCTTTTCCCATCGATTCGGGAACCGTGAAATGGGGGCATGAAGTCACCGTCGGATACTTCGCGCAGGATCACCGCGAGTCGATCCCGTCCGGCGTCACTGTGATCGAATGGCTGCATAGCTTCGATCCGGCCGCCTCACAGCAGGAACTCCGGGGACTGCTTGGGCAAATGCTGTTCAGCGGCGACGATGCGCTCAAGCGCACCGAAGTCCTTTCGGGAGGTGAAGCCGCCCGAATCATCTTCTGCCGTCTGATGCTCCAGAAGCCGAATTTTCTCGTCCTGGATGAACCGACGAACCACCTCGATCTCGAATCCATCAATGCTCTGAACATCGCGTTGCAGCGATATCCGGGCACTCTGCTCCTCGTCACCCACGATCACGATGTGATCGACGAGGTGGCCACGCGAATCTGGAACTTCGAACACGGCCACATCGAGGATTTCAAGGGCACCTACGGACAGTTTCTCTCTCAGGCCGGGCAGTTGGTGTAGGCGGGTTTATTGGAAATTCGAAATTGGAAGTTGGAAATTGGAGATCCGATTTCCAATTTCGAACCTCCAATTTCGAATTTCCAATAACATCAAATAAATCTTAGCGGGCGGTGACCGTCACCCTCAGCCCCGGCGCCCAGTTCTTGTACTCATCCGTGTAGTAAAGGTAGGCGCGGCTCGCGGGTCCTGTGAAGGAGCCGGGTATTGCGGCCACAAGGCTGAGTGGCAGTTCGAAGTTGTCGTTGGCTTTCAGATAACGCCAGTAAAGGACCACCTCGCGGCCGATGACTTCGTAGGCATCGATTCTGCCGGCGCGGACCAGCTCTTTCAATTGATCGTGCCGCACTTCCAGGCCTCCAGGGATCCCGACAATAGCTACTGGGCTGGGAATCGCCTCTCCGGTTTTATTGGCGATAGAGACTGCCGCTTCGGTGACGGCTCCCTCTTGAAGGCTCGAATCCTTCAGCGAGACGCGGATGGCGATTTTGGTCTGATCGGAACTGTCGGGAAGCAGGCTGTGATATTGGATCCCGATCGAGAATGGCATGTCCGATCCATCTTCCATCCTCACGGCGACCGCATGCTTACCGGCGCCGAGAACATTCGCGAATTCAGGGAGCTTGAGCGCTCCCTTTGTATCGGCGGTAAAGGCAACCGGCTGTCCCACCGGTTTGCCGTCGACAGCGAGAACGATCCGGCCCGGCGTCTTTGGCCGCGCATGTGCGTTGTCATACGCCACGATCGAGCGGAGTGCGAGAACGGTGGATTGTGTTGAACCGAACCGGCCGCTCTTGTTCGATTGGATGATCCACCGCATACTCCGTTCGACATTTTCCGCATAGGCAGGCTCATGCATCCATGCCAGCACCGAAAGCGCTGTCGTCTCGATCGCGAGGGCGTCGCCGCCGGAGCGCGTGATGCTGGTGACCGCGCCATCCACATTGCCGGCAGATGCCTGCTTCTTCACGAGCCTGTCCATCAATTCGCGGGCGCCGGCCGGATCGCCGGTTTCGTGAAGGATGTTCGCTGACAAAGCCAGGATGTAACTGTCTTGCGTCGAGTCGGCAGATGCCTTGATTGCGGCAATCTCCTTCGCCAGACCTGCAGGCTTTTCACCCGCTTCGATGAGAGCCCAAACGATATAGGCGTTCGTCGTATCGACCGGGGCGTGGCCGAAGGTGTCCACCGCTTTCGAGCTCAAATTGAATCCACCCTTACTATCGCGGCGGGAAAGCAGCCACCCCCGGGTGCGATCGAGCATGTCTTTGTCCACGCTGCGCACCTGCGACATGTCTGTGAACTGCATCAGCCCATAGGCCGTCAGCGCCTCATGGCCGGGATCGCCGCCAAACCATTCGTAGCCTCTCGTCCGGGACTCGAAACCTGTGAGTCTTTTGTACGAGACCTCGAGCAGGTCCCTGGCCTTCTCGATGATCGCCGGGTCCACGCCCGTGTGCGTGAGGAAATACTGCTGGGCCATGACCATGGGATAGCTTGTCGAACTGGTCTGTTCAAAACATCCGTAAGGCTGTTGAAGAAGCGATTGAAGCGCGTCCGTCATGCTGGCAAACGGAGTGGGGTAGACCGTCACGCTCGAGGACAGGCTTCCGTGGACGACATCTTCCGGAATTGTGAACTCGAATGTTCTTGAACCAGTCCGCTCGAGCGTTCCGCCCATGGATGTTTCGTGAGGGAAGCCCGGCGATTGGACATCGAGTGTTCGCTTAACGCTATCGCTATAGGACCCGGCATTCGCGTCGAACATGAGATTGGCCAGGCCGCTGAACTCGCGGCCGACTTCAACCTGCACGAGCTGCCGCGAGCGCTCTTTTGGACCAAGAGTTGTGGATTTGCTGCCGGGCATCGTGAAATGGATCCCGTCAGGTCCCTTCGCAGTGAGTTGGGCGTCACGAAGCTCCCGGCTCACGCCATTGACCATGGAAACGGGAAGCTGAATGACATCACCGCTGGTGACTTGCAGCGGGATCTTCGGCTCGATGGAGAAGGGTTGCACAGACTCGATCTCGCTGGCGCCGGACCCCAGTGTCCCGTCCTGCGAGAAGGCATCGGCAAGAACCCGGAACGAAGTCACCGAATCGCTGAGGTTGAAGGAGACGGTGGCGATTCCGGTTCGCTCGTCCGTTTTCACGCCTGCATTCCAGTAGACCGTTTCCGAGAAATCGCTGCGCGACGCTTCCGTCCAGTCCGGAGCAAGGGCGTGTGCGTACTCTCGAACCGCAACGAGATTGTTGGGAATCAGGCGGCCGGCGGGTTGTTTTTTGTCGCGCAGGACTCTGGCCATGTCCTTGTCGACTGGAAGTTCAGCTGCAGGAACATTGACGTCCGCGTTGGCGCGGCGGATCACCCCTCCCAAAACGCCGCTCAGAATTCCCGCGGCTTGCCCCTGCTGTCCCTGCTGCTCCGGCGGTGCCCCGGCTTGAGCTTGCGGTAGAACAGCGCGTCCGCCGCCACGTCCGCCAGCTCCTATGGGTCCCGCGGCAGCCATTTCCGCCACTCGCGCGACAGGCGTCGCCTGAAGCCGAAAATCCTGCCGCGCCGGTCCATTGTGGCCGACTTGCAATTCCACGATTTGCGTTTGGAAACCCCGTTGAAACGCGCTCACGCGGTACGTTCCTGACGGCAGCACCGGGAACGTATACTTACCGCTTTGGCTCGTAATCACCCAGGCAAAGGAACCCGTGACGACATTTGTGGCTTCAATCGTCGCACCGGATATCAAGGCATGCGTGGAATCCCGGACATCACCGCTGAAGGCGCCGTTTCCCACGAAAGCAAATCGTCTCCAGCCTTGAGTACCGAGCAGAAGATCGGTCGCGAGCGGCGCTTTCGGATTGGTTTCGTCAAGGTAGACGTGCGCGTCGGCCAGGTCCTTCACCTCGTGTTCGAGCAGGACCATGACGGGTAGTCGAGGGGCCTGTTCGCGCTTGTCGATCACCTCGAGAATGCTGGAGTCGGTGGCCGTCAGGCCGACGACGGCGGCGACAGGCTTGCCTGCTTCATCCGTCGTCGACACGCGGAGGCTGACTTTGTCGCCCGGAACGTAGTCTGCGCGATCCGTCGTGACCTGGACCTTGAGCCGATGTTCGGGTGCGCGAAAGACCAGGCGTTCGGCCAGCGGTGTCTTCTGATCGTCGAAGACAGTGGCAATGATCACGCCGCCTAACGATCGGGGAACCGTGAAAGTTACCGTACTTGTTGCGTTTGCACCGAGCGCGATCGACTTGTAGGCAATTTCCTTCTCGTGCTGGCTCAACGCGACACCATATTGGCCGGCCTGAGTGGCGGCGACGCGAACCACGACATCTTTTGTTCTGGCGGTGATATCGGACGCGGAAGAGATGACCACTCCGGATTCTTTAACAGCCGGCAACGGATAGATGGTCTTGATACCTGCCGGCTCAGTGATGCGAAGGGAATACCTCTCACCTTTTAAGGGAACAATGAGAAGCGGCCGCGGCCTTCGTGTTCCGTCCGGAAGGTTGCGACCTGCTTGCCTTTGGCGTCAACGATAACGCCGGCGGTATCCGCAGGCTTTTTGGCCGGAGTTCTACCTTCTATATAGACGCGGTTCGGCAAGCCGGCGACGAGATCGCCGCCCTCCGGATAGATTGCGAGATCGACAGTCTGCAGAAGAATCGGAATCGTTTTCGTGGCGGTCTCGACCGTGCCGCCATCCTCGACGATCATCGCAAGAACGCCTTCGCCGCGCCCGATAGCCGGCGGAAGTTTGAAATTGGTCCCGGCATTACCCGAGGAATCGATCCGGGTTGCGCCTGTCCATATCTCCGCACCGTCAACCCGGGCGCTGACCGAGACCTTGGCGCCGGCTGGAATCCCGCCTTCGGCGCGTTCGACATGAAGACTTGCGGAAACGGTATCGCCAGGGCCGTAGCCATCGCGGCCAAAGACGATCTGGCTCTTCAGGCGGGGAGCGCGATAGGCGCGAATATCGAATTTGCGCTCGGCCGGAAGGTCGCTCCAGGGGTGAGAAATCCGGACCGTATATTCGCCGCCCGGCTGGCCTGCCGGGATCTCCCAGGCAAATCCCACCACGCTTTCGCTAATAGGCGAGAAACCCGCCGCGACCGTATCCCCTTTAGGGCCCTTGATTTCAAAGGAAGCGGTGCGGCTTTGGCCGGCCACCGGCGGCATCGGGGAGTGGCCGTTTGCGCGGAGCACAATCCCGCGGACATAAACCTTTTCGCCCGTCCGGTAGATGGGTTTATCCGTCGAAACGTGGGTCAGATAACTTTCCATGACAGGATCGCTGCCGATTTGCGCAATCAGCAGGCCTCCGGCCGCCATAGCCGCGATGGCCAATAGGATGCGAGTGAAGCTGGACCTCATAGAACCCCCCTCTCTCGTTAACCTCCAAACCCGCCGTTTCTTAGGTAAGAGTTTTAGCCGCAGATGACGCGGATGACCTCTCTGGAAATTTTCAAACCATTTCCGGTTTGAAAAAGCAGAACAGGGCGACACCGGACACGGCAAAGAATATGCCAAGAGCCGCATAGGGAATCAGTGGAGTGTAAAGGGCGATTCCGATCATTCCCAATATCGCTGAGATGATCGAGAGGTAGGCGGCTGACCTGACCTCCGGTGCACTTCCAAGGAACAGAAGACTGCCGAACAGGGTGTTCAGGAACATCAGCGACCATTGCAACCGGGCCAACCGGTAAATGTTTTGCGCGGCTTCATCTGTGAAAACAGCGGCATTCGCCGCGCCAGCGGTCAAGTCCAGCACTTGAACACGGAGAAATAGAAAAGCGGCAGACGTCACGATCAGGACAATACCGAGTTTACGCAGCTTGGGCCGGATGGCGGCCATTGCAAGGGCTGACGCCGCCGAAAAGAGGCCCCAGAAGGCGAGAACATCCATCGGATGGGATGCGTTTCTTTCCAGAACTGCCCGGCGGATTGCCGATCCGGGAGCGCCAAACAGGTTATCGAGGTCCGGCTTGCTGCGGACGAATTCGGCGGGCAACAGCGGGGATATTGCACGGATGTGATCGGGTACGTTTGGAAACAGATGCACGGTCGTGTTCAACAGCGCTACTCCGATGACGAATGGCGCGAAAATCGCGCACAATTGAAGAACCTGATCCCTCGAGTCCATCTGCTTCTGCGGCCCATGATGCGGAAGACCGCTTCGAGAGGCAAGTGTAATGTGATGACCACACGCACGTTTTATGATAGGTATTTGCCGATGCCGGGATTTCGGGAAAGCTTCGCCTGGTTCAAGCACCTGGTCGTCGTGGACTGCGCAGCCGGTTGCCGCTACTGCGCCCGGATTCAGCTCAAAACTGAAGGAAAGGCACAAAGAAAGGCGCAAAAGCTGAATGCTCTCGAGCGGCTCTGTCTCGAAGCCATGCTCGAGTTGGGCGCCCCGGCCGAGGCGGTTGCCGTCGTCACGCGGGTTCAGCGGCGCCTGGGCAAATGGCGCCTGCCGCAGATCTACCGCTGTTTCGACCGTCTGGAGCGCCGCCGCATGGCGTGCTCGCTGGTCGCGCCTCAGAAGACAGATCCTGTTTCGGGAGCCAAACGATTATTCCGGGTCGAGCCCGCAGGGCTGGGCGCTCTCGGCAAAGGCGTTCCAGCCGAATCCTTCGACAATCAAAACGCGCAGACGCTGGCGGAAATTCTTCGTTCGAGGGATTCGCTTGCCACGAAGGAGATTCTTTTCATCGGTATCGGCATCTGTTTTGAAGCGGCGTGCGCTCACCGGCAGGGAATCATCCACGGCGGCATCCTGCCGAAGAATATCCTGGTGACGCCGGGTCTCGAGGTAAAACTGATCAACGCCGAAGGTGGAGCGGACGGTGACCCGGCCGCCGATATCGAACAGATCCGCGGCGTACTTCATCAGATGACGCTCTATGCGTCGAAGCCGGAGGACCTGAAGTGGATTGCGGAAAGCCTTTCCGCCGCGCCGGTGCTGCCTTCCGCGGAAGATATTCAATATGGTCTCCAGCACCGGGTGGAAAGTACGTATTCCCCACCGCCGTCCCTCGAATGGCTGGAGGATACGCTTAGTTGGTGCTTTATCATTGTGTTCGGGGTCCTTTACTGGTACATGACGCACCCGGCCGATATACCGTTCCACGTTCAAAATTCCTTATTGTATTGGTTCGGCCAATAAGACGAAAACATTCCGAATGACGCAGAGGGAAAAGGAAGAACAGGAAGCGCAACTCTTTCTCGACGCCGTGAAGGAGGTTAAGCGGATCAAGCACCGGCTGGTGGAGCGTTCAAACGGTCCGTCGGGCGATGCCCCGGCTTACACCCGGGCGGTGCCGGCGCGCGATGATTCGGACAAGAGCAGTCCGGATGAGAGCTCTTTTCTCAGAAGCGGAGTACAGCTGAACGTCCTCCGCAAACTTCGGAAGGGTCATTTTCCAATCGAAGGTGAATTGGATCTGCACGGATACTCCAGCGCTGAAGCAGAACCGGAGTTGCGCGCTTTTCTCCTCGCCGCGCGCAGCCCGGATCGGCAGCGCAGCGTGCGCGTCATCCACGGAAAGGGCCACGGCTCGCCGAACGGAACCTCGGTGCTGAAGCAAAAGACGCAACACTGGCTGCGTGAATGCGATGCCGTTCTCGCCTTTTGCCCGGCTCGGCCGGCCGATGGAGGGAGCGGCGCATTGTATGTACTGCTCCGGAAGAGGTGAGCCGGAGAGGCCGTTTTGCCACAAGAAGCAGATAGCGCTAAAAAACGAGGCCGCTCAACAGCATGGCTTACCGGCGATTCGGGAAATCCGGTCGCCGCGCGACAATTCAGTCGCGAAAGTTCGTTCGACAACGTCGGGCGCGGCTTGATGCCTCAAAGCGCTTAGCCTGATGATCGGTGGCCTGGCGAACGGTGCGGTGATCGCGGGCTTGGTTGCCCGGTATCTGCAGTCGCAATTATTCGGAGTGACGGCGTTCGACATTTCCACGTACCTGATCGCGATGGCGATCCTTACGCACATTTCTGGCCGGCGATGATGGCGCATTCGTGCTTGCCGACTCTTTTTCCGCAAATTTGCGGACAGTCCTTGAGTCCAGGTGCCCGTACCGGCCGCGGATAGCCCAAGTCAAACGCCCATTGACTACGCATATACACTAGCATACACACCTATATGCGGTTTGAATGGGACGAATCCAAGAATCGGAACAACTATCGCAAACATGGGATCTGTTTGAAGAGGCGCAGACTGTTTGGGCAGATCCTCGTTCGATGGAGTTCTTGGACCCAGAGCATAGCGAAGAGGAGGACCGATTTCTCCGGATCGGGTATTCGACCCGCGGCCGATTGCTGTTGATCGTTTTCTGCGAACGGGAAACTGGCGGCGTGATTCGTCTGATCTCTGCACGTAGGGCGGCAATTAAGGAAACAAAAACGTATGAAGAAGGAATATGATTTGAAAAAACTCAAGCGTCGGCCGGGTACGCCGAAATCGGACCCGGAGGCCGCAAAAATCCCCATCAGTATTCGGCTCGATGGATCAGTACTTGCAACTCTGAAGACCGAAGCGGAACGTCTTGGAATTCCCTATCAGACCTACATTGGCAGTGTGCTTTATCGCTTTGCCCAGGGTGAATTGATTGATCGTAAGACAGTTGATCTTCTAAAGCAGCTGAAAGTCTCCTGACTGCGGTTTGCGCCTGGGGCGGTGTTCTCAATGTGGCAGTCCACCCTTACATTTCACTGGACTGGGCGAACGTGTATGTTGTCCTCATGGGCAAAGATTCCGCCACTGACCTTACAGGCCAGACGGTTTCGAATTACCGCATTACCGGGAAACTGGGCGGAGGCGGGATGGGTTTGGTCTATAAAGCGGAGGACATCCGGCTGCAGCGGTATGTCGCGTTGAAGTTTGTGTCGGCGGAACTTGCAGCCGACCCCGAAGCCTTGAACCGTTTCCGCCGTGAAGCGCGCGCGGCGTCTGCGCTGAATCATCCGAATATCTGCACGATTCACGATATCGGGGAACAGGACGGCCAGCCGTTTCTGGTGATGGAGCACCTGGAGGGCGCAACGTTAAAGGAGCGCATTCAGGGGCGTCCGATGGAAATGGAGACCCTGCTTCCACTGGCTATCGAAATCGCCGAGGGGTTGGTCGCCGCGCACCAGACGGGAATCGTGCACCGGGACATCAAGCCGGCAAATGTTTTTGTCACCAGCCTGGGTCATGCGAAGATCCTGGACTTCGGACTGGCGCAGCGTATCGCATCGGAGAGCGAAGCGGCGACCGCGATTACGGCGCAGGGCGCGGTGATAGGGACCTTGGCGTACATGGCTCCGGAGCAGTTCCGCGGGCTGCCGCTGGATGCGCGAGCCGATTTGTTTTCCTTCGGTCTGGTACTGAGGGAAATGGCCACGGGCTTTCCGCCGTCGGCGGCGCTGAAACTGGATCGCGTGGCTCCGGAGCTGGAACGCGTCCTTGCAAAATGCCTGGAGACGGATCGTGAATTACGCTATCAACATGCCTCGGAGATCCGCGCCGATCTGGTGCGCCTCAAGCGCGACTCGGAGGCTCCGCGGGCGGCTGCGACCCGGTCGACTCGGCGGAAACGGTGGATTCCCGCCACCGCATCAGCTCTTGCGGCCGCTGCCGCCGTAGGCTACTTCGCCGCACGTCCAGTCAAGGCGAAGCTGACCGATCATGACACGATCGTCGTTGCGGGTTTCGACAATAAGACCGGCGATGCGGTTTTCGACGAGACCCTCAGGCAGGGTCTGATTGCTCAGCTGCAACAGTCTCCTTATTTGAGTCTGGTCTCGGATCAAAAGATCAGCGAAGCCCTCAAACTAATGGGCAAGGCTGGTGATTCTACTCTGACCGGGGAGACGGCCCGCGAGGTTTGCGAGCGGGTGGGCGCAAGGGCCATGCTCACCGGATCGATCGTGAGTCTCGGCAGCCACTATGTCATGAGCCTGAGCGCCGAAGGATGCGCCAACGGGGAAACGATCGACAATCAGCAAGTGGAATCTCCGGGTAAAGAGCACGTCCTGGGCGCCTTGAGCGAAATGGCCGGCAAGTTTCGCGCCCGGGCCGGCGAATCCCTTGCGGCGATCCTCGAGCATGACGTTCCTCTGGAGGAGGCGACCACATCTTCGCTTGAGGCGCTAAAGGCTTACACGGCCGGGACAGCGCAAGGCGGAAGCGGAGTTGACGAAGCCGCCCTTCAACTCAAACGGGCCACGGAACTGGATCCGCAGTTCGCGGCGGCATGGAGCCTTTTGGCAATTAACTACAGCAGCCATGGAGAGACTGCCCTGGCGCGGGAGAGCGCTATCCGGGCCTATCAAGCGAAGGAGCGCGCCAGCGGGCCTGAAAAGTTCAACATCGAGTACTCCTACAATCGCAACGTTACGGGGAATCTCGAGAAGGCGTGGGAATCCATCTCGTTGTGGCGGCAGACCTATCCGCGCGATTCAAAGGCATTCGGCCTGTCCTCCGGATATGCCGCAAACGGGACGGGACGCCTGGACCAGGCTCTGGAAATGGCAGCAAAGGAGTCGGTGCTCAACCCCGACTCGCTGTTTGCCTACGGCAATCAGGCCCAGATCCTTTTCCTGCTGGGCCGCTTTGAAGAGGCGGAAAAAGCGTTCCAGGTTGCTGCCGCGCATCATGCGTTGTCAGCGGATGTGCTGGCGCTGCGTTACCGGCTCGCCTTGTTGAAGCAAGACCGGAAGGGGATAGAAAACGTCCTGGCGGCGAGCCGCGACACACGCGATAACGCGATGGTGCTATCGCATATTAAGGCTCTGGCTGCGGCCCGCGGCGGCCGCATGGCCGAAGCCGAGCGGGACTCGCGCGCTGCAATTGAAATGGCGCGGGGCGCCGGGCTCCAGGAACGCGCGGCCGTCTTCCAGGCAGCCCCGGCCGTATGGAGTGCGTTTTACGGTAATCAGAGTTCTGCGCGCGAACGGGCGGAAACCGCGCTGAAGACCTTCGACGGGCGCGAAGTCGAATACGCCGCCGGATTTGCGCTGGGTCTGACCGGCGAAGCGGCACGCGCCGAAGCTCTCGCTGCCAAACTTGATAACGAGCACCCTGAAGACACGCAGGTCCAGGCCAGTTATGTTCCTACCTTGCGCGCACTGGCTGCGCTCACGCGAAAAGATCCGCGCAAAGCCCTCGATCTGCTGGAGGCCAACCGGCGCTATGAATTTGGAATACCCCCGCTGGCCTTTAATCACTTCTACGGCAACATGTATCCCATATACGTTCGCGGCCTTGCCTATCTGATGATGAATCGGGGAGCCGAAGCGGCCGTCGAATTCAGCAGGCTGCTGGCGCATCCCGGCCTGGCGGCGGGAGATCCGGTCGACGCTGCAGCCCGGCGGCAGTTGGCGCTCGCGCTGGCACTGGCAGGAGAAAAGACAAAGGCACTATCCGCCTACAAGGACTTCCTGACACTCTGGAAGGACGCCGATCCCGAGATCCCAATCCTCAAGCAAGCCAAAGCAGAGCACGCCCGTCTCCAGTAGGCCGAT
>DASXLG010000161.1 GCA_036496425.1 Terriglobia bacterium
CGCAATCACGGTTTCAAGACGAAATATCACAATGAGATTCTCGGCGGGAACTTCCGTCTCGATGAAATCCAGGCCGCGGTGCTCCGCGTGAAGCTGAAATATCTGGACGCGTGGACCGAGGGGCGCCGGCGGAATGCGGGAATCTATCGCGATGCGTTGAAGAGTGTCCCCTCGATATCGTTGCCCGGCGAGGTTCCCGGTGGCCGGCACATTTTCAATCAGTTCGTCATTCGCAGCGCTAATCGCGATGCGCTGATGACGCGGCTGAAAAAGCAGGGGATTGGTTGCGAGATCTACTATCCCGTTCCGTTGCATCTGCTCCCGTGCTTCGCGTCTCTCGGCTACCATCCCGCAGATTTCCCCGTCAGCGAAATGGCTTCGCAACAGACTCTGGCGCTTCCGATATATCCGGAACTGACGCCGGAAATGATTGGCCGGGTTGCGGCCACAATTGCCCGCTGAACCATCGGGCGAAGGGAAGAAACCACAAGAAGCACAAGGGACACAAGAAAAACCGATTTTCGTGCCCCTTGTGCTTCTTGTGGTTCCTTCCCTATATCGACATACTCTAGGTTTATGGTTCGAACGAGGTTTGCTCCCAGTCCTACTGGATTTCTTCACATCGGCGGTGTTCGCACGGCGCTTTTCAATTGGCTGTTCGCCCGCCGGCATGGCGGGCAGTTCATCCTGCGCATCGATGACACCGACCAGCAGCGCAATGTGAAGGAGGCGCTCGAACCGATACTTCACGGTTTCCGCTGGCTCGGCCTCGATTGGGACGAGGGTGCTGAAACCGGCGGGCCGCATGGACCTTATTATCAGTCGCAAAAGCTTCCGCGTTATCAGGAGGCCGTGCGGCAGTTGGTGGCTTCCGGCCATGCCTACTGGGATTTCGCGACAGAAGAGGAAATGAAGTCCGAACGCCAGGCGGCCGAAAATGAGAAGCGCCAGTTTCGCTACAGCCGCCGCTGGATGGCGGAAAGTGAAGCGGCCCGCAACCGCTACGAATCGGAAGGACGGAAAGGCGTTGTCCGCCTGAAGATGCCGCGAGAAGGCAAATGCGTTTTCGACGATCATGTGCGCGGCCGTGTCGAAGTCGAGTGGGCGCAGGAGCCCGACCATGTCATCCAGCGCGCCGATGGCTCGGCGCTCTACAATCTCGCAAACGTCGTCGATGATTACGACATGCGGATCACGCACGTTATCCGCGCCTCCGAGCACCTTTCCAATACGCCGCGGCAGATCTTTATCGCCCAGGGCCTGAACTTTCGCCCGCCCGAGTACGCGCATGTTCCATTCGTCGCCGAACCGGGAAGCAAGAACAAGCTCAGCAAACGGAAGATCGCGGATTACCTCAAGAACCATGAGTTCCGCAAACTTTACGATCACGGTGAGCGGATCGCCCAGGCTATGGGGCTGCAAATCGCTGCAGAGACGTTCAATCCGGTAATCGTCGACTTCTATGAGCAGGTGGGTTACCTGCCCGATGCGATCGTCAACTATCTGCTGCTTATCGGATGGTCGCTCGACGACAAAACCGAATTCTTTACACGCAGAGAAATGATTGACAACTTCTCGCTCGAACGCATCAATCGCGCGCCGGCGAGCTTCGACGCCAAGAAGCTGTTTGCATTTCAAGAGCGCTACATGAATCTTCTCGGCCCCGATCAGAAGACCGAAATGGTTATGCCCTATCTGAAAAAGGCGGGCCTGACGGCCGATCCGCTGAAAGTGAAGCAGATTGCCGCAGCCGCCGCGGATCGCATTAAAGTGGCGGGCGACATTGTCGACTATGCCGGCTTCTTCATTTCCTCCGGCCAATTAACGTACGACGAAGCCGCCTTCGACAAGCGGTTGCGGACTCCTCCCGAAGCGGCAGGGCTGCTGAAAAAATTCGCAGAGCGGCTGAGAACGCTTGAGCCGTTTGACGCCCCGTCGATCGAGAAGGAATTGCAGGACTTCGTGCAGGCGGAAGGCGTCGGACACGCGCAGATCATCCACGGCCTTCGCCTGGCGGCGACGGGGAAAACCGTGGGCTTCGGACTCTTCGATACTCTCGCGATCCTGGGCAGGGCCGAGTGTCTGCGGAGAATCGAGCAAGCCCTCAGCCGGATCTCTGCCGGTAATTAGTCTTAACTATTTCCGGACCCCTTTTCGGGCCTTTTCGACGACTTCGGCAATTCTGTCGAGTTCCTCGCGCGAAATGTGGCCGCCTTCGGTTCCCAGGAGCGCCACCACGACTTTGTGCACCGACCCTTCGAAGAAGGTGTCGATCATATGCCGCAGCGCAGACTGCCGTACTTCGTGACGCGGCACGACCGGGATGTAGACATAACGCAGGCCCTGTTCTTCGTGGCGCACATGACCCTTATCTTCGAGTACACGGAGCTGCGCCCGCACGGTCGAGTAGTTCGGCTCGCCCGTGAGATCCTCCATGACCTCGCCGGCACTCGCCCGGCCCAGCCGGTAAAGGATGTCCATGATTTCTCTCTCCCGGCGGGTGAGGCTGATCTGGGCCGTCTTCGGCATGTGATTGTTATAGCAGATGTGCTAGACAACTAGCATTAAATCCGTGCTTTTCGTGGGCCCTTATGTGCCCTTTATGGCTATTCCCGATCCTGTGCAAAGCGGAGTAAAATTATCGGCGTGAAAAGTATCGTCGCTTTTTTGGTGCTCTTCCTCGCGGCTTCGGCAGTCTTTATCAGTCAGGTTTCTCAAACGGTTCCACTCAACGATCCGGTAACGAAACTCTCCAGGCAGATCGATCGTGGCGAAGCGGCGCTCGATTACAGTTCCGGCGGGTGGGGATATCTCCCCAGCCTCCTGAAGCATCTGGATCTCGATATCGATTCCCAGATCCTGGTGTTTTCCAAGACCAGTTTTCAGCTGACCAGGATTTCGCCGAAGACTCCTCGGGCTCTTTTTTTCAACGACAACGTTTCAGTGGGTTCTGTTCAGAACGGCACGGTATTCGAGCTGATTTCGGCCGATCCCGTTCAAGGTCTCATCTATT
>DASXLG010000162.1 GCA_036496425.1 Terriglobia bacterium
CGAGAGGGCCGTATGACAGCGCGGACACCAGTTGATCAGCCGCTTGCCGCGATAGATGAGGCCCTCTTCGTACAGCCGGACGAACACTTCACGGACAGCGCGGGAAAGTCCCGCATCTAAAGTAAAACGTTCGCGCGACCAGTCGCACGAGGAACCGATGCGGCGGATCTGCTTCAGAATGATGCCGCCGTACTGCTCCTTCCATTGCCAGACACGTTCGACGAATTTTTCGCGGCCGAGATCATGACGGCTCAGTCCTTCCTTTCGCAGTTCCCGTTCGACAACATTCTGGGTGGCGATGCCGGCGTGATCCATGCCGGGAAGCCACAAGGTGTTGAATCCCTGCATCCGCTTCCGCCGGGCGATCACATCATGAACCGTGTGGTTCAGCATGTGTCCCATGTGGAGCGAACCCGTGACGTTCGGGGGCGGCATCATCAAGACAAACGGCGGTTTCTGCGACCCTGCGCCGGCGCGAAAGAATCCCTTGGATTCCCACCATTGATACCAGCGCGCTTCGACTTCCTGAGGGTTGTAGGTCTTCGGGAGCTCAGCCTTCATCGATTCGTCTTAATTCCTGTCTGACAATTTTTTCTGTGATGTCGGGAACGATATCCCAGGCGATGCTTTCGATCACTTGAGTCGAAAGCTTTTGAATGACCCGGTCGGCGATCCGGTCAATGTCGGCCTCGGACATGGCGCCGGTCGCCAGTGCAGGCTCCTCTTTAAAAATCAGCTCCAGTCCGAGCAGATCTTCTTCGCTTGGCGCCACTTCGGCCGGAGCGGCATGAGTTTGAGCGGCCGGCACGGACTCGCGCCTGGGTTCGTGCGCGGGCTCACGTTTGCGTGCGGGTTTCGCGGGTAGATCAGGCTCCGGTCCGCTGTCGGCTACATCTCCCCGGGCCAGAACCGAGGTAACCAGCTCAATCAGCGCCCCCGGCTCAAAAGGTTTCGTAATGTTAGCCGTGGCGCCGGCTTGTTTTGCCGTCTCGTCATCGAACGCGTCGAACGCACCGACCAGCAGGATGACCGGCGTCGAGTTCAGCGTCGGGTGGTTCCGGACGTACGTGCAAACCTCGTAACCGTTTTTGCCCGGCATGTAAATGTCGGCCAGAACAATGCTAGGCCGCACCTCTTCCACAGCCTTGATGGCCGCATCGCCATTACTGACTTCGACGATCTTGAAATTCGCGTCGGCGAAGGTTTGAGTGACAAGACGCCGGATGGTCGGACTGTCATCAGCTAAGAGAATCGTTCGTCTCATACAGTTAACTAGGAAGAATAGCCACAAAACGCACAAAGGGACACAAAAAGGGGTTTTGCGCAAGAAATGAGTGGCGGACGGCCTCTGCGCAGCCGGGGAACGGCATAAGAGGTTAGCCACAGCCTAAGGCCATGGCTAACTTCTTATGCTGCTCCCCGGCTGAATTAGTCCGAGGACAGAATTTCGCAGTTACTTTTTCGCCGGCGGTTGCTCGGGCGATGCTACTGACGGAGACGTCGATGAGCTGCCCGCGCTCACAGTCACGCTTCGCCCGGGCTGGGGCGATGCTACCGCCGGAGTAACACTGAAAGCCGGGCTGTCGTTTGCACCGCCTGCCTTCGCCGCATTTCCTCCACCTGTTGTTCCACCTCGAACAGGTCCCGAGTTTGTGTCCGAAGTCGCTTCCTCTGCCGCGGCATTCGAAGCGGCGGCCGTATTTGTGGAGACACCCGGACTGGGCTTGAGGATCGCGTACAGTTTTCCCAAAACCCCGCCCGGAGGAACTTCACGCTGGTTCTGTTGAGCGCGCGCCAGAGCGACCGGGTTGGGCTCGGGAATTGGCTCATTCATGGCAGTCAACTGCTGTTTGGCCTGCACGACGCGGTCGGACAGAGGATGGTCCGTCACAATGCGAGCGTAGTAGATCGCAGCATCCTTTCCGGCACCCAGCTGTTGTAGAGAAAACCCAAGGCTGAACAGCGTATCCGGCGTTCTTGAGTAGTCGGGATACTTCTTCAAGACTTCCTGATAGCGGCTGATCGCAGCCCTATAGTCCTTGCGGGACACGAGGTAGAAATTACCCACGCCGAAAATCCCGTCCGCAAGCAGCTCCTGAACTTCCCGCAGCTTTTCCTTGGCCTCATTGATCAGAGGACTGTCCGGATACGACTCGATGAATGACTTGAATTCGATCTCCGCGAGCTGCCCCTGCGTGGTGTCGCGATCCGCCTTCTCCAGACGCTTCACATGGGTCATCGCGATCTTCATTTGAGCGTCGTCGGCTAATTCACTTGCGGGGAAAAACGTAATGTAGTCCTTGAATCCGTTTTCAGCCTCCGTCAACGTGCTGGAAGTACTCTCGCGGTAGAAGGATTCCGCCATTGCGTATTTGGCCTGCGGCAGGAATTCGCTGTCCGGATAAGTGCTGATCAGGGTCTGAAGCGTCAGCCGGGCGACCGTAAACCGGCTCTTCTCCATATCTTTCATGGCGCGTTCGAAAAGAACACGATCCGGCTCATTCAGGTTGCTGGGTGGTAGCGTTCGGGTCGTCGTGGCTTTCTTTCCATGACAACACAGCAGAAGTAAAAATAATGGTAAAACTAAGAAAAACTTCCTCATTGGACCTCAACTTTGCAGAAACCGCAGGCTCTTGCGCGATTATATGTACCCACGATCATACCCGACCGACGTCCCTAATTCCAGCAGTTCCCTGACCTTCTGGGCTGGATCCGGAGCGTGAAATATGGCCGATCCGGACACCAGGACCTCCGCCCCGGCTCTGACGACGTCTGGAACCGTAGTTGTGTCTATTCCGCCGTCCACTTCGATCACGCAGTTGTAATTCCGTTCGGCAATCAGCAGCCGGGCCTGTCTAATCTTTTCAATAGTGTACGGAATAAATTTCTGCCCGCCAAAGCCCGGGTTCACGGTCATGATCAGCAACATATCGGCCAGGCCGAGAACATGCTCGACAACCGAAACAGGAGTCGCTGGGTTCAATGAGACTCCCACCATGACGTTTTGTGAGCGGATGAAGTTCAGCGTACGGTCCAGATGGACGGTCGACTCGGTATGAACGGTCAGGATGCTCGCGCCGGCGTCTGCAAATGCCGGGATGTATTTGTCCGGGTCGGAGATCATCAGATGAACGTCGAGCGGAAGTTTTGTCACCTTCCTGATGGAACGTACAACCGGCGGGCCGATCGTGATGTTCGGTACAAAATGGCCGTCCATCACATCGACATGCAATAAGGTCGCGCCCGCTTCTTCGACTTTCCGGATGTCCTCGCCAAGCGCCGCAAAGTTTGCGGACAGAATCGACGGCGCGATGCGAACGCTCACTGGCTCACGTCCAGAAGGATGACATCGGACTTGGTCAGCCGGTATCCGGCCTGCGGTTTCTGCTGTATCACCACGCCGGGTTCAACGCCCGGATACTTTCGAAAGTTCAACTTGCCCAAATGAAAACCCTCAGTTTTTGCCCGGGCAGCAACGAGTTCAGCCGGCTTTCCGATCAGATCCGGCATGATGAAGTACTGCGCCGGCGGCCCGAGCGAGATCAGAATGCTCACCGAGGGATCGCTGCCCTCCTGGGTGCCCGGCTTCGGCGATTGATAGACAACGGTGGATGGATCGCCTTCCGGCGTGTGCGTGTAAAGCGTATTTCCCAATGAAAATCTCCTCTGAGCAAGCGTCAGCTGCGCCGCACGAAGACTGGTTCCAATGAGATTCGGAACTGCAAAACGTTGTGGCCCCAACGAAAGGAGCACTTTCACGGTCCGGTCCGCCTTCAGTCGAGTCCCGCTTGGAGGATCCTGAAGCAGAACCTTCCCTTCGGCGATTTCCGAACTGAAGCGCGAGCTCGATACCTTCAGGTTCAACGCGCGGCCATGAAGAATCTGTTCTGCTTCTTCCTTGGTCTTATCTACCAGCTTCGGAACTTCGACCTCGCGGCCCTTGATGGCAAAGCGCATAGCCGTCAGGGCACTCACCAGACTCGCAACCATCAAAATGGCGACCATCAGGATGATGCTCGACCAGCGCGAGAATTGGCTCTGTTTCCTTGGCTCTTCCGCGTCGGCGGTGTCGAATTCAGGTTCGCGCATGAAGATCAATTATAGCCGCAGATGACGCGGATAATCCTTCAGGTACGTTTGATCACGACAATGCTGATATCGTCGGAGGCTTTGGCGAACTCGAGCGCACTCCGTTTGACCGCTTCGTAGATCTGTCGTGCGCTTTCGTGCTTGACGGCGCGAAGGGTGCTTTCCAGACTTCCCGGGAAATATGGTGCTTCGCCTCTTGCATGCTCCAATAGCCCGTCTGTGTAGAGCAGCAGGATATCTCCGGCCCCCATCAGCGTCCACTGATTCAGGCGATAGCGCTCCTTGAATCCGAGCGAGCTGTTCGTAGTGCTCCGATCAATGACGTCCTTTGAGGGAAGCGTTCCGATCGGCGGAAAGGAGGTGCAAAGGTGCTCGCTGACCTCCATAAATCGCTCGTGATAGCTCGAGAATACGACCGGCGGAGGATGGGCCGCGGACAGAAAACGAAACGTCGAGTCTTCCGAAATCTCGCCATAGATCATCGTTACAAACTTGTAGCGGCTGGACGATTGGTAGAATCGCGAATTTAGATTCTCGAATAGACGCCGGGTGATGTTCCCGT